>JAYWAE010000206.1:0-1943 GCA_043782715.1 Pseudobdellovibrionaceae bacterium
AGCGGAGTGCGCACTTCGTGGCTGACGGTCGCGAGGAATTGCGACTTCAACGCCGAGGCCGCAATCGCAGCCTCTTGCGCCCGACGCAACTCCACTTCCAGCTTCGAACGCCGCTCGATCTCTTGCGCGACCAGCCGGGCAAATAACAAGAACAGGCCGAAGGAAAGCGCCACTCCCAGCGAAATCGAAATCAAGCTGAAGCTGAAGTAACGGTCTATATATCCTTGGTGCTGAAGCAGGTATTCGCCGAGCAGTCGATCGACTTTCGTAATTTTCGATTGCACGACCTCGGTTAGGACCAGGTTCTCGCGCATGCTGCTAATTTTTTTAGCGACAGGCTCGTCAAAGATTCCTTGGGTCTCCAAGTACTCGTCTTCGGTTTTGACCTTGCTGCGGATGAGCTCTTCGAGTTCTTTGAGCTCCTTGTGCATCTGCGGATTGACCAACTCCACTTTGGCCATCTTGATTGCCTTTTGGTGGGCGCGGCCGACCAAAAGCACCACTTTTCTGACGTCTTGATCTTGCGTTTCAGGATGCGACAGTACGAAAACCATGTCGGCGTCCTGTAGGTCCTCAAGCATCGTATGGAGGGTCATCTGCATGCTGGAAGCCTGGCGACGCACCAACATCACGGACTTGAGCTCAAATAGGCCCCAGCTGGCGAAAAGAGCCACCACCAGTGAAAAGGCGATGCCCGACCAGAATAAGATCTTAAATTTCAAGCGCATGGGGGCCATTTTAGCACGGTCTGGAACCGGCGGTATGGTGAAAAGTTCAAACCAGCTTTATAGGCATGCGTATCCCAGGGAGCTAGTATGACATCTGAACCCGGGCCATAAAGCCCAACATGACCAACTTAGGAGGTCTCTATGAAACTGAACACTCTGATCCTGTCGGCTATCGTCGCTCTTTTCGGCGCTTCTGCTTTCGCTCAAGAAGGTGGCGCTGCTGCTCCGTCTGCTCCCGCTAAGCACGAAGAAGCTATGAAGCCCGCTGATGCCAAAGAAGGCAAAAAAGAGAAGAAAGAAAAGAAAGGCAAAAAAGCCAAAAAGGCCGCTGAAGGCGACGCCGCTGCTCCGACCAAATAGTCGGTAGTTTTGGTTATTTGCACGGCACTCACTTCGGTGAGTGCCGTTTGCTTTAAAGGATCACTATGCGCAACGTGCTCGTGATTGAAGACAACGCCGAAATGCGAATCCTGGTGGAAGCGGCCCTCGACGAATATCAACTGGCCTTCAGCTCCACTCTCAAAGAAGCCAAAGACAACTTGCGCACCAATAAATTTGATTTGATCCTGCTCGACCTCGGTTTGCCCGACGGCGACGGCCTTAAATTTCTGGCCGAGCTTTCCGGACAGAGCAAAAGCAAAGACACTCCGGTCATAATCTTGAGCGGCAAGAGTGAGACTGTAAATAAGGTCATGGCGTTTTCAATCGGCGCCGAAGATTTCGTCAGCAAACCTTTCGATCCGCTGGAGCTCAAAGCCCGCGTCGCCGCCAAATTGCGCAAAGCTGAAAAGCAGCAAGGCTTAGCGGAGAACTTGCGCGCCGGCGATCTTAAAATCGATGTACTCAAACAAAAAGTATGGATCGTCGACGGACAAGAAAAAGCCGAAGGCGTTGATCTCACCACTCTCGAATTCAAACTTTTACTTAATTTTGTACGCGCACCCGAACGCGTGTTCACGCGTGAATTCTTGCTCAATGAAGTTTGGGGCATGAATGTCAGCGTGACCGACCGGACGGTCGACACACACATCGGCCATCTGCGCAAAAAACTGGCGCACTCACAGTGCAAAATCGAAACTGTGATTGGGTCCGGTTATCGTTTTTTGATTCCACAATAAATTAGAGCGCGACCTGAAAGCCATTGGTTACTGCGGCGTTCCGGTCGTGACCCATACGTTAACCACGGCGCGATCCATCGTGCCCAGCATTCCGCTG
>JAYWAE010000207.1:0-5161 GCA_043782715.1 Pseudobdellovibrionaceae bacterium
GATCGCGCAATTCTGGATCATCGATATCTTCCAATTCAAAAACAGCTTCGCACTCTCTTAGACTTCCTAGCGCAATTGAATAAAACCGTCGTTGGTCCATTGCTGTCCGCCTAACGGACCCTTCGGCAATATTAAGAGCAACTGACCCACTAGCCCGAATCAATTGTTCCATGAGAAATGGATGTATTCTAAGCCGCTTACACCCTTTGTAGAATTTTTTCGCCATTTGAAAAACCAGGAAATTTTCAAGCATCCCATCATCAGTGCAATTCCCAGACTCTAACTCTACTCTAACTCTGCTCTAACTTTAACTTTAACCAGCCCTCCCCTAAAGGTGAGCCGACCCTTTCCCCTTACCGGATAAATCCCGCCAACTCTTCCCCTCCCGCGCTGAAGGATCCAACTGAAAGCGTTTAACCGCATTCAAGTGCTCCTCATAAGTCCGCGAGAAAGCATGGGTCCCATCATTGTGGCTGACAAAATAAAGGTACTCACTCTTGGCCGGCTTGAAAACCGCCGTGAGTGCTTCCAGTCCCGGATTGGCGATTGGACCGAACGGCAGCCGGGCTTCTGTGTAGGTGTTGTAACTGGTCGGACTGAGTAAATCATCTTTGGTTATATTCTGTTTGTACGATCCCGTCGCGACCCAGATTCCGTAGATCGTGGTGGGATCGCTTTGCAGCTTCATTCCTTTTTTCAGCCGATTATAGAACACCGACGCGATTATGGGACGTTCCGGCCCCGAGCCGGTCTCTTTCTCGACCATGCTGGCGAGAATGACGAGCTCGTGGCGCGACATCGTGGGCGCTTTGCCCTGCGACTTAGCCGAGTTTTCCACGCCCGCATAAACGGTCTTAAAGTTCTGCACCATTCCGGCGATGAAGTCGCGCAACGGCGTGAAGCGCGTGAAGTTGTAGGTCTCGGGATAGAGGTAACCTTCAAGGCCCGAGACGTCGACGCCCAGCAACTCTTTGATCAATACTTTGTCGTGCACGGCCTTGAGAAATTCACTGCCCTTGTAAATTCCGTGGCGGTCGAGGATCGCGGCCATTTCATAGATGTTCGAACCCTCGGGGAAGGTCACCGGATATTGAATGCTCTTGCCCGAAACCAGCGTGCTCAAAATCTCCTGCGGCGACATCCCACGATTCAACTGATACTCGCCCATTTTGACGTTGGCGCCTTGATGCGTGAGGCGCGCGAGTACCCGCATTTTGAGCGCGCTCGTGACTAAGCCCTTTTTCTCCAGCTGCTCGGCGACATAGTGGAAAGATTTGCCGGGCGGCACCTCGAATACCGATTGTTCGGAAGTTTGGCCCGGACCGGCGGATAAAAAACGGAAGGCTTCAAATCCGGCTACAGCCAAGCCGATAAATAAAATGGCGGCGATAAATTTGCTCATGCGCTTTAATCCTTAAACTCGAAGCCGAGGCCCACCGGCATGTTCGCGCCCGTGAACGGGGTTTCGTCTTCCAGACTGCTCACCGGCACCGTGGTGTATTGAACCGCGTAGTGGGCCGAGGCGCGGTCGTTGCCTGACTTGTTCATGCCGCCAAATGGAAGCTTGGAACTAGCGCCATTGGTCGTGCGATTCAAATTCAATTGCCCGACCTGGGCTTCGATTATGGCCCGCTCATAGAGCGCGCGATTCTTGGTGAACAACGCCATGACCAATCCAAATCCGGCGGAGTTGTTAATCGCAATCGCTTCGTCGAAAGATTCCGTCGTATAGATGGCCACATTCGGACCGAAAATTTCGCTCTTTTGATAAACTGATTTAGGTTCAAACGCCGGCACCAGATTGATGCTGGGTGTGACGTAGTAGCCATCATGCTCCAGGCTCAAGGCTTTGCCGCGCATTAACGTCTCGGCGCCCTCGCGCTTGGCGATCTCTTGGTAGCGGATGTATTTCTCCACGGCCGCCGAATCAATCAGGGGGCCCATGAATACCTGATCGCGCCAATGGCCGATTTTGAGTTTCTTGGCACTGGCGTAAAACTGGTCGACGAATGCATCGCGAATTTTAGGATGTAAAATAATCCGGCTCGTGCATGAACAGCGCTGCCCGGCGGTCATAAACGAACCGATCAAACTTTCGTACACGGCTTTCTTCAAATCGGCGTCTTCCCAAACCACCGTCGCATTCTTGCCGCCCATTTCGAGCGCCAGAATTTTGCGAAAGTGAGTCATGGTTTCTTGTTTGATTCTCAAGCCGACTTCGTACGAACCGGTGAACAAAATGCCGTCGACGTCTTCGTGTGCCACCAAGCGCTTGCCGACTTCGGCTTGGCCTTGGACCATATTGAACACGCCGGCAGGAAAATCGGCGGCCGCGAACGCCTCTGCCATCCACTGCCCGGTCGCGGGGGTTTTGTCCGAGGGTTTGAACACAACGGTGTTGCCGGTGATCAGCGCAGGGATGATATGCCCATTGGGCAAGTGCGCGGGAAAGTTGAACGGGCCGACGACCGCCATCACTCCCCGCGGTTTATGCCGGACAAAGCCGCTGATGCCGGGAAGCGCGTCTTTGACTTCTTCTTCCGCCACCAGTTTGAGCGAATAGTTGAGTGTAATATCGATTTTGTTGGCCAAGGCCGTAGCTTCCGTTTTGGTCTCCCAAAGCGGCTTGCCGGTCTCGCGCGAAATAATCTCCGCCAGTTCGGGCGCGCGCGCGATAAACACCTCTTTCAAGCGATTGAGGTGATGCTTGCGCTTTTCAACTCCAAGGTGGGCCCATGGCAGATAAGCCTTGCGCGCGGCTTCGACGGCGCGACCCACGTGCTCAAATTTTGCCGATGGACGAAAGACGGTGTCTTTGAGATTAGCCGGAGAATTGACCGTCCATTCCTCGTCGCTGCGATCGTCGAGATGCCACTTCCCATCGACGTAATCGCCGAGAAAATTCAATGTCTTTTCAGTGCTCATGGCTACACCTCTTTAAGTGGGCGAGAGATTGATCTCTTCGCCTTCCGTCAAATTCAGCGAAACCCAGGTCTTCTCGGGCAGCACGACTTCGCTCCCTTCGACACGGAAGGGACTTGCCGTTCCAATGTAGGATCCGTCGCGAGACAGTCCGATCAAGCCGGCGTGATCGAACTGGCCCGATTTGAGTTTCTTGAGTTTGAATTTTTTCAAATCGCGCACGATCGAACATTCCGTCGTCTTGCAACCCAGGTGCGGGCCGCCGTCGAAGGGATCGACTTCATCTTTGTATTTAAAACCGATGCGATTGAGCAGGTGAAGCGCGGCTTGTGTTTCTTCGGCCACCCGCCCGAGTACCAAGCGCGCTTTTGAGTCGAGCAATGCCAGGTAAATGTCTTCTTCCGGAAACAGGCTTTGAATGAAGCCATTGTTCTGGCTGCTGATTTGGTCGGCCTCCAGATAAGGCATACCGGTAAAGCGGCGCCCTAGCGCCTCCCAAAATTCGCTCCGGCCTTCGTCGGTCAACGGAGGCGCCATTTCGGAATGCAACTCGTCTTCGAAGCGTTTCAGATCCATGCCGATATAAACAAAACGACTTAAGCTGATCAAGCGCCCTATTTTTTCTGGGCGGCGGCGATAGCCGCGATCGACCACCAAGCCGCCGACCTCGGTTGGGCCATCGGTGTTGGTATTCAAGCGCAAAATTTGATGAATGAAGCCCACACCTAGCTCGCGGCTGAACCGTTCTTTCTTCAAGACTTTAAAGCTGAAGTTGGGCGAAGTTTTAGTGCCGTTTTTGGCCAAAATCATCGAGCAGCCCGCGACCATATCGGCTTCCAGATCCTCGACCACGAATAAATATTCAGCTTCGCCTTTGCCGAGTTCGCCGGCAAACGACTTAATGCTGCGCTCGATCTTGCTTTCGATCAGGCGTTTTTGCGCCGGTAAATTAAGCAATGTGAATTGGCGCGCCAATTCATAGAGCTCCTGCATGTCCTCGCGCTCAGCGGCGCGCACCACGAAACTCACAAGCAAAACCTTTCGGCCAATCGGCGGTAGACCGCAACGGCGGTTTTGAGTTCACTCAATCGGATATTCTCGTTCGGGGCATGGGAATTGCCAACACTTAGTCCAGGGCCCCAGACGACACATTCCATGCCTGTGCGGGACATCACGCTGGCTTCGGTCGCGGCCGACACCTTGTGCAGGCCGGGATCGAGCCCCATTTCAGTCAATATCCCCAATGTCGAGCGCACAAAGTCACTGCTAGCGTCGGCCGTGAATCCTTTGAGGTAGCCCTTGACGCAAAATGTTGCTCCCGCCGCCTGCACACTCGACGCGAGTTTTTCGAACCAGCCCTCGTAGACCGAATCGGTCACGGACGGGGGCAGCCGGCAACAACCCGTCACCCGCACCTCCGCCTCACTGGTGCGAATCATGCCGAGATTCATCGTCGGATGCGGAGGACTGAAGCCTTCTTCATGAAAAGAGCGCAAATCACTTTCAAGTTCCTTGAGGCTAGTGAAAATTTTTGAAATTTTCGGCAAGATCGGATCTTGGAAACCGGCGACTGTGTCGATCTCGAGTACCGAATTTCCCGGTACCGCATGGCTGCTGATGCCGCCATCGAGATCCATGACCGCGATGCCCTCGGGCAGCTGGGCTAGGTAGGCCAGCATCTTCATGATCGCATTTTCACCGCCCTGGGCAGCAAACATTTTGCTTTGCGTGGAGCTCGACTCTTTTAGGTCGTGGTCCCGGCGGTACGCGCGTTCTTCATCCGAAAATGGGAGGGAAATTTCGACCACCGCTACGCCTTGGCCGGCGGTGACCAGTTTGAGTCCGGTGGGCTCACCGATAAAGGCGCGAACCGCATTCAGCTTTTTGCGGCGGATCAGTTTGATCGCGCCGCTCATTCCGCTCTGTGATCCAAACGTTCCCGCCAACACGAACGGCGTACGCATAGGCTTACCGGCAAAATCTTTGAGCGCTTCGAGCTTGCACAAGAAGTCGAGTTTGCAATCGGCGCTGCCGAGGCCGTACATCACGTCGGCATAAATGCTGGCGTTGAATGGATTGGACTGCGTCTTGCTCCAATGGCTGAAGTGCCCGGCTTCACAGGTGTCGAGATGAGTTTGAAAAAGAATTTCAGCTTCAGGGACCGCGGCCGACGGCCGGGCTATGACGTTGCACTGCTCGATACCCTCGACCGTCTCGCGCTGATAGTCGACGTGCAAGC
>JAYWAE010000208.1:0-13699 GCA_043782715.1 Pseudobdellovibrionaceae bacterium
AACAATTTATTTCTGATTGCCGCGGGCCTCGGAGTCGGCGCCATGTTCGTGCGTAGCTTGACGATCATGCTCGTTGAAAAAGGTACGCTCGAAACTTTTCGCTACCTGGAACATGGCGCATTTTATGCCATCGGCGCCTTGGCGCTGGTGATGTTCGCGAACTTATTCATCCACATTCCGGAGGCCTTCACCGGATTGATCGGGGCCTTCATTATCGGGGTGTCGATCCTCTCGAGTTTGAGCCGCCGTCCAACTTCTGCCAAAGGAAAAGCCCATGTCTAAAAAGCCTTGCATCGATCCGCTGGTGCAGCAGATTCTTTCCAAAGTACGACCGACACCGATGGTGAGCAACAATTTGACCGAAGAGCAAAAAATCACCAAGATAGCCGGCCATTTTCGCGAAATCATGCAAACTCTCGGGCTCGATCTGCAGGACGACAGCTTGGAGCAAACGCCGAAGCGCGTGGCCAAGATGTACGTGCGCGAGATTTTCTCCGGCTTGGACCCGCACAATTTTCCTAGCATCACGAGCATCGAAAACAAACTCGACTACAATGAAATGGTGACGGTCAAAGATGTGTCGATGATTTCAGTTTGTGAGCATCACTTCGTCACCATCGACGGCCGCGCGACGATCTCCTATATTCCAAAAGCGCGAGTGATCGGCTTGAGCAAGATCAACCGCATCGCCAAGTTTTTCTCGCGCCGGCCGCAAGTGCAGGAACGCCTGACCAAACAGATCGCCGATTGCCTTTGCCAAGTGCTGGAGACGGACGACGTGGCGGTGTATATCGCGGCCAAGCACTACTGTGTGATTCAACGCGGGGTCGAGGATGCGGCCAGTGAAACTGTGACCAGCGACTTGCGCGGCGCCTTCCGTGAAGACCCGCGCACGCGCATGGAATTCTATTCCGTTGTTGGACAAAGGTAGGAGCGATGTACACCGTTCATTTGGCCAAAGAGCCGTTTAAGTTTTCCTGCTCGCACTTTACAATTTTAGCCGCCGACCGGGCTGAGCGCCTGCACGGGCACAATTACCAAGTGCAGGTGGATATCTCGGTGGACAAAGTGGATGCGAAACTCGGCTTTGCCTTCGACTTCAATGCGGTCAAACCCCTGATCCGCAAAGCCTGCGATGAGCTGGACGAGCGCATCTTGCTGCCGGCGCAATCGCCCTACTTGCAGTTGAAGTCAAACGGCACCCAGGTCGAAGCCGTGTTCGGAAAAAAACATTACGCCTTTCCGCAAGAGGACACGATGTCCCTGCCCCTGACCAACATCACCAGCGAGGAGCTGGCGCGCCACCTTTGCGAACGCTTACTCAAAGACATGACCGGGCTTCCGCATTGGACCTCACTCTGCGTGCACGTCGAGGAGACGCGCGGCCAAAGTGTGAGCTACCAGCGCGACCGATGACGGCTCAAGACCCAAGCCCAGCCGTGCGCCAAATCAATCCCGCGACTGGAATTTGTTTTTTCCGTGCGGTGGATGAGCCAGACTTGCTCACACTTTTGCGCGCAGCCGATTACTCCCCTATAGATCCAGGAGCGGGACTCGAAGAGCGCATCGCCGGATGGTTTGAATACGGCTGCATTTATGTAGACGGGCAACGGCGGCGCGCGAACCATCCGCTGAAACCGGGCGAAACCGTGCGCCTGCACACCCGGCTCAAACGCTATCCACACCCGCCTTCGCTCAAACCATTTATCGCCTTTGAAGACGGCGACCTGTTGATACTCGATAAGCCGAGCGGAATGCCGACACATCCAACCTTGGACAACTTTATCGAGAACGCCAAGCAGTTGCTTGAAGCGGAGCTCGGCAAGCCCCTGTTCACCACCCACCGGCTCGATATCCCTACGCAGGGTCTACTGATTTTGGCCAAAACGCCGACGGCGCAGGTGCGGATCAATGGCTTGTTCACCAAGGGCCGCGTGCACAAAACTTATCGCGCTATTTGTGAGCGTGCTGTTGCTGTGGGAACGCATACGCATTACATGGATCCCGAAGGCCGTGCCCCACGTGTGGTCAGTTTGAAAATTCGCGCCGGATGGTGGGAATGCCGGTTGCGAGTCGAGCGCGCGCAGACCGTGAGTGCGGGAGTAGCGCACGAAATCACGTTGCTGTCGGGCAAGACGCACCAAATCCGTGCGCAGATGTCGGCACTAGGTGCGCCCATTGTAGGTGATAGGATGTACGGAGCCGGTGCGCCACTTGCAGACGAGGCCATTGCGCTCGAATGCTACCGGCTTACTTTCAATTATGAAAACCGCAACGTAGACATCACTCGTAAAAATTCAATCGCTCCGGAACTCACGCCATGAATTCGCCGTGCGATGTCGCCGCTGAACTGGTGCTGAAGCACCTGTATATGCGTCATGGTGCGCACTGGCTCTCCGGTCCCCGTGATCGCGGAACTCGCGCGGCTGGCTCGCCGGCACTTCTTGAGCACTTACATGAACTGGGCATTGAGGTTCCCGAGCGCCGCCGCGCTCACCTTGCGGGGCTCACGAACTACCAGGAACTCTGGCAGGCCTATTTTTTCCGTGGAGTGGTACTTGATTCGCATGAAGGCCAGCTCGGCTGGATGGAAGGCCGCTATGCTCTGGATGCGCGCTACGATATTCCCACTCCGATCGAAATGCTCGCGGCCCAATGCGCCGGTCGTCGCTACGTTACGCTGCTGATCCAACCCGAGCAGCAGTTTCTGCGCTACGGGCGGCATGCCGATGCTTGTGCTTTTTTGCTGCACGACTTTGAGCACGCACATAAATTTTTCGCCGATTCCGATTCCTATCGCGGGCAAGTGCGGTTTTTCCGTGGACTGCGCATGGCGCTGCCGGCTCTGGCAAGATGGCACGGCGACATGCGCTTTCAGCAAGACGTCGAGTATCTGATGGCGGATATGAATTCTCACCCCGTGCATCTGATAAAATTTTTCAAGGCCGTGGTGCTAGCCGCTGAAATTCGCCGTACTGGCGAGTCCCATCCCGATCTCGATCGCTTTTGGCTCGATCT
The DNA here is from genome assembly GCA_043782715.1 of Pseudobdellovibrionaceae bacterium. Lineage (GTDB taxonomy): Bacteria > Bdellovibrionota > Bdellovibrionia > Bdellovibrionales > UBA1609 > JALHOQ01. The sequence continues at coordinate 3,019 of JAYWAE010000208.1, forward strand.
GCTGAGTGCTTGGGGCATGTGTGAGGACGCCGCCACAGCTTCGCTTCGTTTGAATCAGCCGGGCCTTGAGTCACAATTAGAACAGCGGGCCGTGGCGGAGTTTTTCATTCGCCCCGAATCGACTTGTGCGTCGGCCCTGAGCGCGGGTAAATAACCCTATGGCCACAGAATTGGTTTTTCCAACTTACATTTACACCGGCGCGTTCCCCGCCAGCGGCCGGTTCAACCGCGATTTGGCGCGCGAAATCGGCCAGCTCGAAAAAATGGACCGTCATGGCCGCGCTTGGAGCCGCCAAAATTACGCCGGTGGATATTCGAGCTACTCTTCACAATGCAACCTGCACCAATCGTCGCCGAATTTCGCGGCGCTGGAAAAACGCCTGCACCCGCACATCGCCAAATTCGCACGGAAATTAAATTGGGATTTACTTGGCCGCGAGATTCGCATGACCACTTGTTGGGCCAACTCCATGGGCCGTGGCACCCATCACACCTTGCACTTGCATCCTTTGAGCGTGCTCAGCGGCGTGTATTACGTCGATGCCCCCACGGGCGCCAGTACTCTTAAAATCGAAGACCCCCGCATGAGTTTGCTAATGGCGTCGCCACCACGCCGGGCCGCTGCCCCAAAGAACCAGCAGAACTACCTAAAAATCCCCGCTAAGCCCGGAAATTTCGTACTTTTTGAGAGCTGGATGCGCCACGAAGTCCCCCCGCACCGCTCCCCGCGCCGCCGCCTCAGTGTCAGCTTCAATTACGAGTGGGTTTAGGCTTGAAAATCCTGGCCTGGCGGCCTATTAATTCTACCTCGAGCCCCTTGCGAACGTAGCTCAGTGGTAGAGCACGTCCTTCACACGGACGGGGTCACAGGTTCAATCCCTGTCGTTCGCACCAGTTTTTATTAATATCCTTGATTCAATTGCAAAAAACAACCGTGTGCGGGAGCTTCGTCACCTTTTCGAGCTCCTGTCGCCCGATGCGCTCCAGCTCTTTCGGATCTTCGCTCGCATTGAGCGGATTCGGCCTTTTAAAAAGTTCAAATTCGATGCTCATTCCGGTCGTAATCATTTTGGGAAAAGCCGGCCGCAAGACCGTATTGGCGCCCATTTGATAAAGTACGACCGCCAACTCGCCGTTCACGGAGTCCTTGAAGGTGAAGTCGAGGTGAAACTTATCGCCGGCTTTTAAAGTTTTGCCTTTGATGCAATCTGGATAACTTCCAGGAGCGGCCAGTGCGGGCGCCAACCAAAGTGCAGCCAATAGTAAAAAAGCGTTTTTCATTTAATCTCCGGATCGCTATTTACAAAAATGAGCGCTCGTCGGCCCATTATGGCGGCACGATGCGGACGTTGGCAAATCACATTGGCGCGGCAGGTCCGATTGAGGCGCGGCGACTGGCCGCCTTGTGCGACGGCGCCGGTTTAAATTCGGCTGGCGAACGAGACGCAGTACTCTTTCTCGAGACTGCGTGACTCCCCATGCACGATGCCATGACCGGTGATCAGCGTGGACTTGCGCGCCCGCACGTCACCGACGTACTGAGCTCGGACGACTTTTAATCGCAACAGAAGAATCTGGCCCAATCGCTCCGCCTCGCTGGCGCTCGTATGAGTCTTGAACCAAGCCGCATAGTCGCTGCGGAGCGTGCTGCTCAGGCCGCCATTTTGAACCGCGATATCGAAGAAAAACAAATAGCTCCGCAGCTCATGCATTTGAAAAGCGGCCAGCATTTCCATCGCCGAACTATGCAGATGCTCCGCGCGCCCGACCTGCAAACTGCGGTAGCCCGCGGTGGTGGCGAAACCGGCCAATTGCGCTTTCCAATCGCTTTTGAAATTTCCCGAGCTATAAAGCGTTTGTGCGGCCCAATCGACCGCTGCCTGATTACGCGCGAGCAGGGCGGTTTGCACGGCTTGCAAATCGCTGGCTGTTACGCCCATTTCATGCGCAACCGATTGCATGTCGTCGAGTTCGGAATAGCCATAATCCGCGAGGTGGACCGCAGCCGGCGAAACCGCCGCGCGCCAGTGGTCGAGCATCGCCAGCAGGTTCGTGAGATTGGCGGACGAAAATATCCCTTTCATCGTCGCAAGCGATGAACTCTCCATGTCGGCCCACAGAGGTTGGAGTGAGCCCTGGCCGAGATTCTGCTGCAGCAATCCCATCGACAGACCTTGGCCGTCAAAATTCCCAGTGAGGGTTCCCCAGCTGTTATGGCCCTCGAAACTGCCTGTAATATTGAGCGCCAGCTGCAGCATCTCGCGCTCAATCAGTGGCAGCGTCTGGGACCAGTTCACACCATTGAAATCGAGCTTCGAACACAGCCCCAGTTTGGAGGCGGCGGCAGGCGAAGGTCCAGGTCGTGGCTGCGCAGGCTCCGGCGTGGACGGTGCTGGGCCGGGCTGCGGAGCGATGGACCGCGAGCTATTACTAGAGGCCAAGATGGACGTAGATTTACCAACGGGCGAGCAGCTCACCAGCGAAACCAGCGCACTTGCTAATGAAAACGTAAACAAAACTCGCATATGAACGTGTCGGCATAGGCCCGACTAAAGGCGAATCCTGGTTTGTCTCAGGGTGAAATTGACCACCCAAATCGGGCAGTTAAAAATCCGGGGACCTGCGCCATGGGAGCGGGTTTGCGGTATTCCGTCTAAGTTTTATCAAGGCCTAGCGCTGGACCAAGATCGGGATCGGACTATGGCGCACGAGTCCGCGGGCCACGCTCCCCAACAAAGCCGCGCTCCACGAGTCGGAATGAGTGAGCACGGACACCATATCGGCGCCGATTTCCTCAGCCGTGCGCCCGATGCCTTCCACCAAACTTCGCGGCGCGGAATCAAAAACGTGGCTCACCGGTACGCGGTGGCGGCGTACGACCGCCTCCAAACGGGCGATGCGCTTATCTTTCAATATTCGCTCGTCGTCGGTAAAATTCTGCACGCTCACCCATCCGCCGCCGAGCGAATACACACCCTGCTGCACGATCGGATCAAGCGGATCCTCTTGCTTGTGATAAAGCACGATTTCGGCGCCCTGGGCGCGCGCATAGGAAGCAATTGCAGAAATAAATTTATCGCTTCGCGGTGCTAGATCCGTCGGCACCAAAATCTTGCGCACAGATGCAGGCAGTTTCTTATCCGGGTTTACGACCAGAACCGGAACTTTGCTGGTCAAGATCAGAGTTTCGGCAAAACTGCCCATGGCCCAGCGCTCGAGCCCACTGCGAGCATGCGTGGCGATCACGATGCACGCCGCGTCCTCGCGCTCCGCGAAGCGCACGAGTGCTTTGACCGCGGCCCGCTGGCCCGGCTGGCGGCACACGATGATGTGCCGGGCGCTGACGTCCGCCGGCAGGATTTTCTTCATTTCCCCTTGTGCCACCGGAAAATAGCGCTTGATCCAGGGGCCGGAAAATTCGCCCGTCCAATTTAGACTCGCCGGAGCCAAAACATACGCCGCCTCCATGCGCGCATTCGCGTGCTCACTCAGCGGCCGGACCATATTCATTAAGTTGTCGAAACCGGCATCCTGAAAAGGGTCGACGGCAATGAGCCAAATTTTCCCACGCTTCGCCGGCGATGAGACTTTTTTTTCCATGCGAGCGGTCATATCCACCTCCGACTGACTGCCAGTGAGAGGAGCAATTCTGATGCCGCCGGTTCAGCTGCTTGCCGAACTGTAGCTGCGCAAAGCCCGTTCCCAGCAGAAGTGCGACAAGTAGAGAAGGCCCACCGCCATCGCGGGTGCGACTAGGAGCAAACGGGGCTCGATGCCCTCAACCAGCACACGCGCAGGCACGCTAGCGAAGAAGGCCACTGGAAAAACCGAGAGTACGATCATGCGCAAGGCGGAGGGGTAAATGGGATCAGGGCGGGTGCCCAAGCGGTAGAGCTGGTGCCACACGAATTGAATATTGCCGGCGTCATGTAAGAGCACGGAAAGGGTAGCGAACATAAAACGAATCGCATACAGAATCACCAGCCCGGACAAAACTAAAACAGTGAACGTCACCAGCTGCACGGCGCTAACCGGCCCAGGCAATTGCCGGATTCCCCAAATCAAGTAAACCATAATGACCGCAAAGTTGACGAAGTAGGCGACCGCGACCTTGCGGCAGCTCACCATGAATTGCGATGCGATGGGTTTGGTCAGGTAAAGATCGAGATCACCGCGCTTCACGAGTCCGGCCATATTGTCCATGCTTTCCATAAACAAAATCATATAGATCACGTCGGTCAAAAACAGAGTGCCCATGAACACGCGCATGCCGTGCACATCCCAGCCTGAAATGGAGCTGGTATGTTTGTACAAAACCTCGAACACGCTGAGTTGTGCCGTGTACCAGGCGAACTCGCCGATCACACGCAAGACCAAGTTCAAACGGTACTCGAGATCGGCCATCCAACTCATTTTGAAAAAACTGAGCCAGAGTTTAAAATAGCGCATCATGCCCCCGTGCCTGTATAACTACGCAAGCCGCGTTGCCAGAGTACGTACGCAAGCGCGCCGGACGCGGCAATGCCGCCGGTGACGCTGACAAAAGCCTGCAGGAAATATTCAGTCCCCACCCGGCCGGTGATGTAGCTGACCGGCACATACACGCCAGCTGCGAACGGCGAATGCAAAAGCAGCGTGCGCAACGGTTCCGGGTACAAATCAAGAGGGATCAATTCACCCGCCAATACCCATATCAACATGTTCTTCATGCCAGTGAAGGAATAGGCTCGGTTCAAAAAAAACGCCATGCACGCCACGCAGAATGAGAGTGTGTGCGCGAAGATCAAATAGTAGATGACCAAAATCATCACGGCCGGCAAGCGCTCGAGCACCATTGGCGCATGAAAAAACCAGCAGGCCAAGACCGGCAGCGTGAACGAAAACGCCGCGCTCGTCAGTTTGTAGCCGACGAACTGCGAGAGATAGAATTCGTAGAACGAAATCGGCCGCACCAGCAAGCTGTTGATTTTGCCAGTGTCGATTTGCTCGAGCATGACGAATTCGTACATCCAATTGGTCGTCACCCGGCCGACGAAAGTGGCCCATAGCGTATAACCTAAATAGTATTCGCGGCCGTACCCGCCCAGCGAGCTGACCCCCATGCCCGTGAGCAGCGCCATCCACAGGGTCACCTCGATGGTGGTGGACAGCACGGGCTGTAAAATCACGTCGACGAAATAATTGAAGCGGTACTCAAGTTGGGAGAGGACCGCGAGTCTTGCCGCCGCGAGATTCTTTCTCAAAAAATTTGTGAATGACTTGTTCAAAGTCAGTTTCCTCGTTGTTCACGTCTAAGTTCATTTCGGCTTTGGCCTTGGCCACAAAATCGCCCACTGCGCCGTCGTAAACCATTTCGCCTTGGCTGATGAGCAGAAGCCGGTCGGCCAATTGCGAGATGTCGTCCATGTAATGGCTGGTGAGAATGATGGTCGGCTGATTGGCCTTCACGTATTCACTTAAAAAGCTGCGAATTGTCTTTTGCGCCAGCACATCCAGCCCGATCGTCGGCTCGTCGAGGTAAAGAATTCGCGGCCGGTGCAAAAGGCTGCCGATGATCTCCATCTTCATGCGCTCGCCAAGCGACAATCGGCGCAGTTGCGTGTGCAATTGATCCGTGCAGCTCAGGCGCTCCGCCAGCTCCAGCCAATCGCGCTTCGCCTGCGCTGGGTCCAAGCTATAAATGCTCGCGAGCAAATTGAAGCTGTCGGCGGCGGGCAGGTCCCACCACAGTTGCGCCTTCTGCCCGAGCAAAATCGAAATCTGACGCAGGAATTCCGCTTTGCGCTCATGTGGTTTAAAGCCAAGTACCGAGACTTTGCCCGAGCTCGGATAAATCAAACCCGAAAGAATTTTTAACAAAGTCGTCTTACCCGCGCCGTTGGCGCCGACCAGGCCGACAATTTGGCCCGCATTTATACTAAGCGTAGTTGGTTTCAAGGCCGTTTTGATTTCAACTTGGCGACTGAAGAAACCTTTGACGGCATTCCATGCACCTTCTTCGCGCCGGTAGGTGGAATAGACCCGGGAAAGCTCGTGGGTTTCGATGACGATAGACATATATCGTTCTCGCAAAGCCCTACCGATTCCGTCAACCAGTTGACACAGGCGGCAATCAGTCCTACTTGAGTGCTGCCAGGAGGATTCCTATGTTCAAAATCGCGCTCGCCGCACTATTCCTGTCGCTTGCAGTTCCCGCGTTTGCCGAGGAGCCGCCCCAAAAAATTCTGGGTTGGACCAAGACTGCCAACTTGGGTCTCAATCTCTCGTTCACCTCGAGCAATTCCGTGGTCGGCCAATCCGACGGTTCGAGCCAAACTTACGGCGCCAATCTCAAAAGCGGATGGAATCACGTCACTGAAAAAGACGAGTGGCGCAACACGCTGTCTTACATCGGCGCGACTACGCGTACGCCCAGCGTCCCGCGCTATCTCAAATCGAGTGACGAACTCAAACTCGAGTCCATTTATCTCTATTCGCTGCCGAACCACCCCGACATCGGTCCCTACGTCCGCGGTGAGGCCGCGGCGCCAATGTTCAAGGGCGAAGACGTGCAATCCACCCCCAAAACTTATCATGTGAGCCGTAGCAATCAGGCCGATCAGCTTGTCGCCGCCTCGAGCTTGCGCCTGACCGACGGATTCAAACCTCTGACCACCAAAGAGGCCGCCGGTTTCTTCTGGAAAGCCGTACAAAAAGAAAATCTCAAGGTCGAAGCCCGAGCCGGTATCGCCGCCTTACAAATCAACGCCAACGGACAATTGACCGTCGGCGGTCCCAACGCCGCTGGTGAATTGCAGGTCAAAGAATTGCGCGACGTCAATCAGACAGGCGTCGAATTGGCATTAACGGCTAAGGGCAAGATCGACGAGAAATCGAGTTACGAGGCCGGCATCGAAACCATGACTCCACTCATTAATAACAAGCTCAAAGGCGACAGACGCACTTCGACTGAACTCACCAACGTTGATGGCTACGCCAAGCTGACGTCCAATATCACCAGCTGGGCCTCATTCGCCTACGATTACAAACTAAAGATTCAGCCGCAGCTGCAGGTGCGGGCGCAGCAGATCCACATGCTCGTTCTCAACGTGAACTACAACCTCTTCTAGCGCGGACAGCCGGAGCCACCATGTTTAAGGAATTCAAAGAATTTGCGATGAAGGGCAATGTTGTCGATTTGGCGGTCGGTGTGATCATCGGCGGCGCCTTTGGCAAAATCATAGCGTCGCTGGTCGACAATATTCTGATGCCGCCACTGGGCCTAATCATCGGAGGCGTCGATTTCGCTCAGCTCAAAATCATACTCAAAGCCGCTGGAGCCGACGGCAAAGGCGAAGTCGCCATCGGCTACGGTATGTTCATCCAGAACACGGTCAACTTTTTGATCATTGCCTGGGCTTTGTTCATGGTGATTCAGATGATGAATCGCATGAATCGTAAGCCAGTGGCCCCGGCTGCACCCGCCGCACCGCCGGAAGACGTCACGCTTCTGCGCGAGATTCGTGACTTGCTGCGCTCGGGCAAGTAATCTTACCGGTACTTCACCAGGGGTACCCGTATGAAAAAAATCGTAGTTAAAAATCCGGTCGTCGAGCTCGACGGCGACGAAATGACTCGCATCATTTGGAAGTTCATCAAGGACAAGTTGATCTTGCCCTATCTCGAGATCGATTTGAAGTACTACGATCTCGGAATCGAATACCGCGACAAAACCGAAGACAAAGTCACGATCGAGTCCGCCGAAGCGATCAAAAAGTACGGTGTTGGGGTCAAGTGTGCGACCATCACTCCGGACGAAGAGCGGGTGAAGGAATTCAAGCTCCAACAGATGTGGAAGTCGCCCAACGGCACGATCCGCAACATTCTCGACGGCACGGTTTTTCGCGAGCCGATCATTTGCAAAAACATCCCGCGACTGGTGCCTGGCTGGACCGAGCCGATTTGTATAGGCCGCCACGCTTTCGGCGACCAGTATCGTGCCACCGACTTCGTCACCAAGGGCAAAGGCAAACTGACGATCACCTTTCAACCGGATGGCGGCGGAGCACCGCTCTCGCATGAAGTTTACAATTTCAAGGGCGATGGCGTGGCATTGGCCATGTACAATACGGATGAGTCGATCACCGGTTTTGCGCATAGCTGTTTTAACGTCGCGCTGATGAAGAAGTGGCCGCTTTATCTTTCGACCAAAAACACGATCTTGAAGAAATATGATGGCCGCTTCAAAGATATTTTCCAGGACGTTTACGAGAAAGAATTCAAAGAAAAATACAAAGCGGCCGGCATTACCTACGAGCACCGCTTGATCGACGACATGGTCGCTTCGGCCCTCAAGTGGAACGGCGCCTTCGTTTGGGCCTGTAAGAACTACGACGGCGATGTTCAATCCGATACGGTCGCACAAGGTTTTGGTTCTCTCGGCCTGATGACTTCGGTTTTGATAACGCCCGACGGTAAGACGATGGAAGCCGAGGCCGCGCACGGCACCGTCACTCGCCACTATCGCCAGCACCAGCAAGGTAAACGCACTTCGACCAACCCGATTGCGTCTATCTTCGCCTGGACGCGCGGACTCGCGTTCCGCGGCAAGCTCGATGGCACGCCGGACCTGATTCGCTTCGCCGAAACGCTCGAGCAAGTTTGCGTGAGCACGGTCGAGAGCGGCAAGATGACCAAAGATTTGGCCATGCTCGCCTTCGGCAATGATGTGAAGGACAGCCAATATCTCTACACCGAAGACTTTTTGGAAGTGCTGGATCGTAATCTCAAAGAGCGGTGGAAATAGCTCCATCATGGGACGGGGTAATATTCCCCGTCGCCTCTGTCAGCACGCGATAATACGCCCCTGACCACGCGCACAGTATGTGCAGATTCGCTCCTTAAACGGAGGAGCTGCAATTGCGTTGGAAAATTTTCGTAGAGCGCTTCATTGAAAAATTCAATCGCGATCAGACCACCACGCTGGCGGCCTCGTTGGCATTTTATACGGCCCTTTCCCTGGCGCCATTGCTGATTTTGTTCCTCGCGCTCGCTTCGGTTCTCGACGAAAGCGTGCAAAAGAATTTCGTCATCCAGCTGCATTCGCTAATGGGCCCAGATGCCGCCATCGCCGTCGAAACCGTGATGCAAAATGCGGGTCAACGCCGCGATCTCACTTCCATTGGCAGCTTCTTCGGCTTGCTGACGCTGGTCTTTTCGGCGGGTTTGATTTTTGGCGATCTGCGCTCGGCGCTGAACCGGATTTTTGCCGTCGAGGAAAAGCAGGTTCAAGACCCGTCTTATTGGCATTTGGCTCTAGTTTACGCGCGCAGCCGGTTGCTCAATGTGGGCTTGGCTCTTAGCTTCGTGCTGACGATGACCGCCTCGCTGCTCGTATCGGCGGTGATTTCATCCGAAATACAGTCACGTTACCAATTGTTAATGGTGCTGATGGACCTCGGGCTCTCGTTTGTGTTTTATGGCGGTTTATTCACCTTCGTCTATCACTACATACCCGCCGAAAAAATCGACTGGCCACGCGCCTGGAGGGGCGGCTTTCTCACCAGCTTGCTATTCGTGATCGGCAAGCAGCTCATCAGCTCCTACCTGGGCAAAAGTGCGATCGGCTCGGCCTATGGCGCCGCAGGTTCGATCATCGTGCTGTTGGCCTGGGTTTACTATTCGGCCTTGATTACGTTCGTGGGCGCGCAGATCAGCGCGCTCATGAAGCTCGGCCACAGGGGCCTTGCATGAATTGGCTGCGCACCACTTATCAACGCCACCCCAAACTTTGGCTCACGGGGGCCGTGCTCATCCTCGTCTTGGTCGCCGTGCGCATCGCCGCACCCGCTTTTATTCTAAAGCGGCTCAATACAAAATTGGCCACGATGTCGCCGGTGTATTCGCTGCATGTCGGAAACCTGCATCTTAGTTTCATTCGCATGTTCTACCGTCTGGAGAATCTCGAGGGCAGGCTGAAAAATGGTGGAAAAATATTCGCTAGCGCCGAGCGTATCGACGTCTCGGTCGCGTGGAGCCAATTGTTCCGCGGGCGAATACTTACGAATGTAATAGCCGACAATGGCCGAATCGTCCTTAGCCCCGCCCTATTTGAAGAATCCAAACAACCTCAAGCTGCACCCAAGGCCGTGGCGCAACAGGCGGCCGCAACGCTTTGCCCGATGAGTGTTAGCGCTATCCGTATTCAAAATGCCAGTCTCGAATTCGGAGACTATCTAAATGAGCCTGGCTCCAATATCTGGCGGGTGACCGGCGTCGGCGGTACCGTGACCAACCTCAACCCGACGCCCGCAGCGCCATTCACTTACTTCACCGCGCGCGGGACCATGCTGCAATCGTCTATGTTCAAAGCGAGCGGCCGGGCAAGGCGCCTGGACAAGCCAATGGCTTGGGAGGCGCAAACTGAAGTGCGGGGTTTCGATTTGGTGCAAACCAATAAACTGGTTTCCCGGTTTTTTCCGCTGACATTTACCAGCGGTACCTTGGATCTTTTTGCCGAAGCCAAATCGCAGCACGGAAAAGTGGAGGGCTACGTTAAGCCCTTCATCAAGAAAATGCATGTGATCGGAGATAAAAAGGATTTCAAAAGCATCGAGCATTTCGCCGTCGAGATGGCGATCGCCCTAGGCAATGCAGTTCTCAGACGGCCCGAGGATCAGAGCGTGGCTACACGGCTGGAGTT
>JAYWAE010000209.1:0-13683 GCA_043782715.1 Pseudobdellovibrionaceae bacterium
GTAAGCATATTTTTTTGATGTTCAACACCAACTGCACGCATTTGACCGAGGAGTTCCTCGAGCTTTTGCCGCACTTCGAATTCACGTTGGTCAACGCCAGCATCGACGGAGTGGGCGCAGTGAACGATTACATCCGCGAAGGCAGTGAGTGGAATGTGATCGACAGCAATTTGCGCCGCCTCACTCGACTCGGCCGCACGGTGAAGATCGGCATCACACCGGTCGTGCAGACATACAACGTGATGGATATCGTGCCGCTGATGCGCTACATGGACGAAATCAACAGCCAGTCAGCGCAAGAGATCAACGTCGATTTTCTTTACGCCAACAACCCGACGTATCTCGACATTCGCAATTTGCCCGCACATGTGAAGGCCACGGCATTTGCCGAGATCAATGCCTACAAACCACATTCCGAGCTCTATCGCAGCAATTCCTACATGCGCAACTCGGTCGATTCGCTGCTCAATGCACTCGCAGCGCCAGCACTCAAAGACGCGGCCAAGGGCATGGAGGCCTTCTCCACCTACACGCGCTTTCTCGATGAGCACCGCGGGCGTTCACTGGCGCAGTCGATTCCGCGTCTGTTTGACCTCTTGAACCAGCGCCCGGAGCCGGCCCTTGGCCTCTGAGAGCTTCTGTCCCCTACCCTGGGTACATCAGGCCACCTACACCGACGGCTCGGCGCTGCTCTGTTGCGTAGCCGAAAATGCCAGCGGCCAGAATCTCAATCGCACCAGCTTCCGTGAGAGTTGGAACTCCAAACATTGGAAAAAAGTCCGTCAGCAGATGATGAACGGCGAAAAACCCGCGGCCTGTAAACGCTGCTGGGTCGAAGAAGGCAACGGCTATCGCTCGCACCGACAAACGGAACTCGGCGTTTGGCAAGCGCGCCTGGGTGTGGATGCGCTTGAAAAAATGCTGAGCGAAACTGAGGCGGACGGCTCCTTCCAAACTCCGCCCAAGTCCATCGACCTGCGGCTTGGCAACACCTGCAATCTACAATGCGTGATGTGCCGGCCGCATGATTCGAGCAAGTGGATCGGACTCGCAAAAAAAATGTCGCTTACTGCCGAGAGCCCGGCCATTCGCGATGACCTCAGCTACAAGTTGAAACTCAAATCCGACGACTTCAATTGGCAGGAGCGGGCCGAAATCTGGGACGAGCTGGTGGAATTTTTGCCCGATCTGCGCGAGTTGATCATTGGCGGCGGCGAGCCGATGTTACTCGAGCAGCATTTTCGTTTTCTAGAACGCTGTGTGAGTTCCGGCCACGCTGAGCATATTCAACTGCGCTATCACACCAACTTGACCGTTTTGCCCGCGGAAGTTCTGCCACTCTGGCAGAAGTTTAAATTCGTCGAAGTCTTTGCCAGCATCGATGCTCTGGGCGACATGAATCATTACGTGCGGCATCCCGCCAAGTGGCAGGACATCGAGCGCCATCTGCGCTTGCTCGACACCATGAACTTTGAAAAAGTGCGCACCATGATTCTCTCCTCAGTGCACTTCCTCACCTTCTTTGATCTGGATCAATTGCTCGGCTGGATCCAAGAACAGAAATTCAAAACCGTCACCCATGGATACAACGGGCACATTCATCCCGGCATTGTGATGTCGCCGGAATATCTCAGCGTGCAGGCCTATCCGGTTGCGCTCAAAAAAGCCATTGCCACAAAGATCACGGCCTTCGAAGCCGGCTCACACAAGCGATCGAACAAAATTCAAGGTGTGCTCAACTACATGATGGAGCGTGATCAAACTTCGCGCCTGCCTGCGACCATGGACTACATCCGCCAACTCGACACGGCCCGAGGCACAAACTTTCGCTCCACGTTTCTCGAGCTTTGCACCGCGCTTACCGCCGCGGGAGTATTAGCGCGGGATAAATCCGATTTTTTGAACGTATAAAGTCCCAGGACTGGCGGGCCCCGCCCCACCTGGGCACGGGGTCGCGACCCACGGCGCAGGTTGTGGAATCTGCGTTGGACAAAGCTGCAATTCAAGGCAATCGACGTTGCTTAGATACGCATTTATGGGCCATGCTCCGCCGGTCGCCGTCGTACAAACCTTGCAGTGATCGTCATCGACCGCACCGGCGGCCAAACACCGGTCTAAAATGTCGTTCGTCGGTGCGCCCGCGAGGGTCGGCATCCACGGTTGAAACTGCGCGTTCGCCTCATTCGTCAACTCTCCTAAAAATGCCATCAACCGCTCGTGGCCGAATTCCTTTAAAGCCTGCGCGAACTGCCCCCACGTCTCCTTAGGCGGATAGAGATTGATGGAGGCGACATTGAGGCCGGCGCCAAAACATATCGGAGTGCCATTGCGCGGCGAGGCTACACAAATCGTATTCGCCATCGGAACCGGCCAACAAAACGGCGCCCCGGCGGGGAATTGAATGGTGCCGGGAGCAGGCAGCGCAGGACATCCCGGAGGCTGTTGCTGGTGGTAAATATCGTTGGCTTTTTGTGCTAGCACGCCGAAATCCTGCATGATTTGCAGCGAGGTGATGCGAGCGCGCGTCCTCGCCAAACCCTGGTTTACACCAAAGACCTGAATGGCGAGCGCAGCACCGAACGAAAGTGCGACCACGATGATCAGAAGCGCGGCCACGATCATAGCGGCGCCACGCTGAGAGCTTATTATTTTGTGCAGCCGTTTAATTTGCCGTCTCATTGTCCACCTCAGCGTACGTTGACCGGAAGGATCGGCATGAAAAAATAAAGTCCGCCCAAAACCCGTTCTTCAAACTGCCCGGCCGCGGCTTGAATGTTGGTATCACTGGCCGATCGAACCAAGTTATTGCGCATGGTTATGGAAAACTGATGCTCCACATCGTCGAATGCCAGAGCGGTCTGGCAGGTCGCCACTGCAGGCAACACCGGTGGAGAGGAACCAGGCACGACTGGACACCAGGATAATAAATCGCTACCGGGACTCTGCCGATAGTAGCGCAGTTTAAAACGAAAATCGACCGACATTACAGCATCACGAATACTATGGCGATGCTTGGTGATCTCTAGAAACGTAACCCGGTCGAAGTAATCGTCGCTCCAGTCCGGTGACATGGTGAGTCCGGTACCTGGAAGTGGACCGTAGTCCAAAAATAGCACGCCCGAAGTTCGAGCGGTGCCAGAAGGCACGCGGAAAAACAGCGCCGTCTTGCGAGCGACGCTCATATGATCCGCGGGGCCTGCGCCAAGCGTATTTCCGGTTTCGCGCGAAAAGAGTGCAAGTGTGTACCAATTTGAAACCGGGGCCGGCCAGGCGGTCAAATCGTCGAAGGTAACTCGCGCCGTAGTCGGATCACCTCCAACCAGGCCGGCGTCGGAAATCCGCCCCGAAACCTGTCCGGCGGTTCCATCCAAATTCAAGCCATTGGCAATCATGCCGCCGGAAAATTGCACATCGATCGCTTGCGAAAAAACCTGGCGCAAACTGGATTCCATCTGAGCGGCGAGGAGATCGAGTTCATTGCGTGAACGTAGGGAGTAGTATTGATTCGCTGCAAAGCTAAAAAGCGAAAACAGAATTAACGAAATGATACCCATCATCGCCATGGATACGGCGAGCTCGCTCAATGTAAATCCCTGTGCTTTCGACGACATGTGATTAGTTTAGTGATTGTCTTGCCAAAAAGACAATTTTGTTTTCTATCTTTCGAATGCATGGCGACATTGTGACTGTCAGTTTTGCGATTGCGTGCGGGGGCCGAGTGGGTTTGCGCGAGCGCCTCACCCACTCGCTAGCGGCCGCTCGTTTCCCTTTTCAGATTGAAATTCTGCAGGAAGAGTGCGGCGGGGGCTCGGCCGGCGAAATGCGCAACCGCCTTTTTGCCCGCGCGCGCGGGAAATATGTTTACTTCCTCGATGAAGACTGTGTTTGGCCAGTCGATTTTCCACTAGCCGATATGCAGGCTTGGATCGCCAGTGGAAATGCTTTTAGCGGGCCTTACCTCAACACCCCAATGTGCACTTTTTTCGGACGAGCCTACAACTTCATGACTCACGCTTGGATGCGCAAACATGCGGCGGCCGGGCGCCCTGTCCCGGTCGCGGGAAATGTTTTTCTGCCGCGCTCTGAACGCCTGCTTCAACCCTATGGCGAGGGCACGGCCTTCGGCGGTGAGGAGGCGGCACTAGTCTGCCGGCTCAGTCAGGCCGGAATCGAATTGCGCTTTTTAGAAGAGATGGCCGTGGGGCACAACGCCCTACATTCACCGGCCCGTTTTTTCGCGCGTGCATGGCGGCATGGCCGCTCGCCCGCGCCCGGCCGGGTAGCGCCACAATCTCAATCTAGGAAGCGCTTTTTGACTTTTCATCAGGCACTCCCCTCTTATAGTCCGCTGATGCTATTGACCTTGGCCGGCTATCACCTCACCCAAAGCTGCGCACGCAGGTGGGGCTGTTCATGAACCCAGTCATCAGCGTCGTCATTCCCGTTTACAACGCCGAGCGGTTTTTAGCCGCCACTATCGAAAGTTTGCGCCAGCAAACCTTCTCCAGTTGGGAAGGTTTAATAGCGCTCGATCCAAAAAGCCAAGACCGGTCACTTGCCATAGCCCGCCGATTGGCTCGGCTCGATCCACGCCTGCGCATTTTGCATAGCAACGGAGCCGGTGCCGCCGCCGCCCGCAACACAGGTCTCGACGCTGCCCGCGGTGACTACATCGCCTTTCTCGACGCCGACGACTTATGGTTGCCGCAGAAGTTGGCGTTTCAAGTCGCGGCAATGATCGCCGGCCAGGCCCGCATCTCGTGCACGGCTTTCCGGCGTATTTCGCAAGACGGGATGCGCTCGGGCCGTTTGATCCGTCCTCCACGCCGCATCAATTGCGCACGCTTGCAACAGCAAAACTGTATGTTGATGTCGTCGGCGATGGTGCAGCACTCGCTAGTAAAAGCCACACGCTTTCGCGACATTGGTTGTGAGGACTTCGCCTTTTGGCTCGATCTCTTGGGGGGTGGCGAAGTCGCCCACGGACTGCAACTAGATCTCGTGCGCTACCGAATTGTCGCGCTGTCGCGCGGCTCGAGCAAGCTGCGCACGCTGCGCGAGTCTTGGGAGGTTTTGCGCGCCCGCCCGAGTGCGGGCTTTGTACGCGATCTTTTTCATATTGGAATGCTGAGCGCACGCGGAGCGGTCAAACACGCGCGCTTCTGAAAAGCCTCGCCGGATTCTTCTACTTAAGAAGGTCTTTGGCAAAAAACTCGTGTTTTTCGTCTTCCGGAACGAAGCCACCCTGAAGGCTTAGGGTCACCTCGGTGGCGTCAATCGGCGCGAAGTATTTGCACTTGTCACTGCTGTGATCTACCACCGTGATCGCTGTACGTATACCGTCGGCGACGTTTTGGCCCATCACTCCGCTGTAGACCGTCTCGCCGCAACTTCCGGTCGAGATGTTCTGCAGCTCAACTGAATACTCAATTGCTGCCGGCATGACTTCCGGGCAAATCACGTCTTTTGGGCAGAAGAAAGCGGGTTGCAATTTCACGGTCAATTCGCCGCGGCCGCGCAGATCCACTGTCACACTGCCCGCGGTGATGTTTTTGCCTGCGAGCAGCGTGCCCTTTTCAATTTCAATCCGAGTGAACTCGATACTACCGCCAGAGCCGGCTGCCGAGGCGCTGAAGGTGGCGGCGGCGATCAGTGCGAAAATTAGGTTTTTCATTTTTTTGATTCCTTTTAAAAATGCAAGTTGGAGCCGAGGTACATGAGAACAGGAACTGTTTTACGCCTGAACTTGAAGAATAAAAAATTATTTGAATCTCAGTGGAATAATTAGAATTACTAATGTATCTTGCGCCTTTGGTTCCAGCATGGAACCTGTGGGAGTACCGATGACCATACCGAGCTTCAATCTCAATCACTTCAAAGTATTCTTGGCCGTCTATCAGAGCCGAAGCATGACGGTTGCGGCGGAAACTTTACACCTCACGCAGAGCGGTGTGAGCCAGCACATGAAGGCACTCGAGAAGGATTTGAAGTTCCAATTGTTCACCCGCTCGGGCCGGAACCTCATTCCAACGCATTTGGCAGATGAGATTTTCCCTGAAATCGCACGCGCGTTCACGCAAGTGACCGAGAAGATCAACACGGTAAAAGGCACGGCCCGTGAGCCCGAAGGCCCCGTGCGCATCGGGATGCCAATCGAGTTTGGCAACAACGTCATCATTCCGCAACTGTCGAAGCTTGGCCAGGAGATGAAGAAGCTGACTTTCGAAATTACCTTCGACCACGCGTTGATTCTCAATCGCAAACTCAATGACGCCGAACTGGATTTCGCTTTTGTCGACGAATCGACGCCGCACCGCCGGCTCATTTATGAACCCGTCGGCTTTGAACATCTCCTGCTGTGCGCGGGGCGCGGCTACCTGAGCGGTCATCCGCGAGTGACTTACTCGCAGTCGTTCTTTGAAAAGCTGGAATATATTGAATACACCGGCACCGAGCCGATCTTGCGGCGTTGGATGCTGCATCATTTGAAGCGCAAAAACCTGCGCTTGAATGTGCGCGCGCATATCATGGACGTGCAAGGGGTAGCGAAGTTCATCACCACCGGCTTAGGCGTGGGCGTGCTCCCCGACCACGTGGTCGACAAATTGAAAAAAGATGGCGTGGAGATTTACGTCTTCGAAGGCCGAACCAAGCCATTGCGCAACGAAATCAGTTTAGCGCGCGTCAAGGATCATGTGTTGAATCCCGCAGCGTACGCGGCCATGACTCGACTGCGGGCGGCACTTTAGCGCTTGGCACTTTGGTGAGCGACATTAGGCTTCGAGCAGACGGCCTGCAAAGGGGGCATCGAACGCGCGTTTCGCGCGCGTGTAAGTCACATGATAGGCCTCGGCTCCTGTTTGCAGACGCAAAGGATGAATGGCCGGCAGTCCTTGAAAGCGCAAAAGCCGGTGGTTGGGCCCTAGGTTTGCGGCAGCTTTGCCGTACTCAGTTGAACGCCGGCGGCCAGTGGTCTCTAAGAAAATACATAAGATGCGCTCGGATTTGGCCTCGTGGCGCATCCCCGATTTACGAAACACTCCGCCGTCGAAATACATGCGCCCATTGATGCGAACTGGATGAAACATCAACGGCACCGCGCACGACGCGACCACAGCTTCCGGCAGAGGACCCGCATCAAGAAATTCGGTTTTGCGTCTGAAAATGTCAAAGACACAGACTTCAACTGGAATTTGCGTTTCACCAAATGAAGGTTTGAAATACGGCCGAATAAAGTCGAGAAACTTTTTGCCGCGCAGATAGCCCAGGCCCGGCCACGGATCCCAAAAGTGATGGCGCTGAACCGAGAACAGCAGCTCACTCATCTCTGCCGGTTGTAACCCTGAGGCCCATGCCGCGCCGATCAGCGCGCCCGCACTCGCCCCGGACAATTTCGCAGGTCGAAAGCCATGCTCTTGAAATGCGGCCACAAACCCGCAATGAGCATAGAAACCAAAAAAGCTGCTCGACAGCGCTAGGGTGTATGGCCCCTCGTTCATCCATTCGCGTAACGTCTTCATGCCCTACCCTTAACCTACCCCTATCTGCACCACAATGACGGAAAAGGTACCGCGCAACTTTTCAGGTGCCACTTTGCGGCGGTGTTTTGCTGGGTCGGGCTTTGAATCGCATTTGAGCGGGGCCCAGTTCTTGAAATATAAGCTTCGAACACAACCATATCTATTGAGTAGGAGTCGCGAATGCGGACCTTGGCGATGTTTTTGACGGCCTTCATGAGCCTTACGGGCCATGCAAAGAGCAACCTCGAAGCGGTTCAGCTGGATTTGGTTCCTCTCGATATCTCGGTGCCTTGTAATCGCACCTTCTTCCGCAGCTCCTCGCACTTCACCGGCACGGTATTTATGACTCCGCGAGTGGTCTCCAGCGCCGGTCCCGATGGCGACGTAAAGAACAGCTATGCGATCTTTCCGACCACCAAGCCGGGCGAATACCGCTTGGATGTTTACCTCTTCTTCCCCAAAAACGACGGACAACTTCGCCCCTATGGGGCGTCCAGCCAAAAACGTGATGAAGACACCTGCAATGTCGACATGGTGAAAAAGGCAATCAACGCCAACCGCGCTCCTGGCCAGGATGAAGTTAAAATCGTCTCGCGTATCCCTCTGACTTCAATCGACGTCACGATTCCCGGTATTAAATCCATCGGCCGCATCGGACGTTTAGCCGAAATTGGCAGCCTCGCATCTGACGCCAGCCAAGCCGTGGATTTTTTGACTTACAGCAACCACGTGCTGGCCGCCTCATTCCTGATCAACAAAGAAGAAAAACAGCTCTTCCTTTCGCGCGTGCGCCAACCTGACGGCCTGCCTGCGCAAGTGATTTTTCGTTTGCAAGGCCGCCAGCGCGACGGCTCGGTGCACATCGAAGTCAACGTCTCCAATTTGTCGACCGACTTAAAAGCCGCGATCAACGGTAAAATGAAAATGCTGCGCGCGGAAGTCAAAACGGCCTTGCACGCCGCCGTGACTTCGCGCTCGATCAACATCACGGCCGAAGCCGGCACCACCAATGCCTCGAATAAGACGACGGCCGACGCGATTGAGGCCGTTTTCAAATCCATCAGTCTGGACATCGACAAAATCCCCTCACTAGACGGTAATAATACAGACGGCACTAGCGACAGCGATCCGATTTCGATCGCGGCCGTGATGGATATGGTGTTGACGTACGACAAACGTACGGTCGACACCAATTTCATGAGCGCGCAGGTCGAAGCCACCGACCAAGACGAAGTGCGCATCAAAGCCACCGACGCGCGTGATAGCAACGTGCTCGACGTCGACGTCAAGGCCGGCTACATCGACCGCTCGAGCGGCGTGATTTTAGAGAAGGGCCAGACTATGGCCATAACCATCGGCACCTATCACGACGAAGACGTGATGTACGACGACATCTACACGGACTATTTAACTCCAAGCGAATTGGGTGAACTCGAATTGGCGCAGCACTTCCCTCACTTGCTCAGCGACAAATTCACGGTCTCCGAGGCCGAGCCCAACGGGACTTTGCTCGCCACCGGTACGGAATCGAGCTGGGGAGTCACTTGCGGCGAATTCCGCTGGAAGCGCGTGCAGTACTTTGCCCATCGCCGCAAAAATAGCCAGCATGTCGTGGAGCCGGGAATTCAGGGTCTAACGAACATTCCCGTCGCTCTTTCATTTTCGGCTTTGGGAAATTCTTACGTGCGCATGATCGGAAATCTTTTTGTCGACAATGACTGGTGGATCGCCAGCTACGACCAACAGATCGGCCAAATCACTTTGACCGCAAAACGCGATCTCGGCCTCGTGCAGTTTCGCGAAATGATGACCGCCAAAGACGGGTATATCACCTACGCCCAAGAGCCGCAGGTTTCCGACAAAGTCATCGAAGAGTATCGCAGCGGTGGTTGGTGCGGAAACGACTCCAACGAAGAAACAATTCTGCTGCGAGACACTCACGCCATCACCAAACAACGGGTGTACAGTTTCAGTATCGTCGCCCCCAACATCGATGCCGTGCAGGATGTGGTTGAGAGCGCGAAGCCGTCGCCCATCGTGCCCAAGGTAACCCCATAAGCGGCGCTAAGAGCCAGCCTTAGCAGAGCTTTGAACGCCTCTACTGGAGCCCGTCTTATGGCCGCCATCGGTCTGGACTGCTGTCTCAGCTTTGGATTCAGGCGGATTTATATATCAAATTAGTTGATAATAAAGACTATGTACATCGATGCCTATTCCATCATAGTCCAACAGGACGGCGACGGCGGGGATTCGCTGCAACGCGAGGGCATGTATGCGTTCGGCAAATGGTTGCGCTACAATTCGCGCGCCAACCTGCTCGTCGTTTCCGAATATCCAGAACGCCAAGATGCCAAACGCTTGCTCGACAAATTTGAAATAGAACCGGGCATATACGTGCGCCATCCCGATCCCGGAAAATGGTATTCGGATCCGCACGCCACCTCACGCGACCAGCTGGTGCCCGTGATCGCCTTCTGCGCGGCTTACCGCGACTACCCGCGCTTGTGGCGCCTGTTCAAAGCGACGTTCAAGCGCGGGTTGTTCGCGCAAAACGTATTGCGCACCGGTGAACCGCAAGGGGGCAAAAAGATCCCCGACACGATGATCGGGCATCTCGGACTCTTTATCCGCGCCGGAGGTGATTGGACCGCGCCGCTTTATCCGCTCTTGTTTCTCACCGACACGGTCGACTTGATCGGCACCGTGCTCAACGCCATCCCGCTGCATTGGGAAGAGGACAATTTGCGTTTGCGCTGGCAGGAGCCACGCGACGTCGACGACAACAATACGATCGTGGCTCATCTGCTGGCCGCGCGTTTCAAACCCACGCCGGTATCCTGGCTGAATCGGCAAGTTTATGCGCTGACCAGGCCCGCCAACCTCGGCAACACGCGTTTGGGCGAGAGCAATCCGGTGATGGGCGCGTTGGCCTGGTATCACCGTGAAGATGCGGGTGGAAATCCAGAAATCGCCGAACTCTACCGCCCGCTAGTCCAAGAGTATTTCGCGCCGGAAGATTCTTACGCCCTGGCAGTCAACCGCATCGCCCGCTTGTTCGAGCGCTTCACCGGAAAGATCTTGCTGAGTTCGCTCTAGCCGGCACAGGCACCTCCGGCGCCGCCGCACGTTCAACCAGTGCATTGGTGATTTTGGCCATTATTTTGCCGCGCACGGAACCGTCGCGCGCAAGCTGGGCCCAGCCGTCAGGCAGTTGACCCCGAGCGTCCCATGTACCCGCCGCCTGACCATCTTGCACGGTCCACGGCGCCGTTCCGGTTTTGAATGTCCAAATAAAATCCGGGCGTTCTTTGGAACGCCATTCACCGCCGATGGCATTGAAGGAGGCATCCAACTCCAGATCATAAATAAATGACTTTACTTTAATCAGGCGCTCCGCCGAGGGGCTGTAGTGCGTTGGTTCAGTCGCGGCCGGCATGAACACGTTCATCGCAACGCCCACGACATAGGCCGTTCCTGGTGAACGATAGGCGGTGAACGGATCGCTGTAATACTCCGCGATCGGAACCGCGGCGTCCGCAAGCGTCATTCCCGGTTTGAGCGTGACGGGATCGAAGTAGCGGAAGACATAGGAGTCGACTGCGTAATTCCAAACCTCCGCGCCGGCAGAAGAGTCCATGACCAAGCTCAGCCGGTCGCGGCCCACGCGATTGAGAACGGAGAGGTGCCACGTCGCCGGATTGCTATCGAAACAGGCAGGATCGGTCACATGTCCGGCATCTTCTTTCGGATGCGACGTTTCACAACGAGCGCCGAGAAATACGCTAGTGGGTGGAGATTCGGCCCAAAGATAAGAGACGAGTGCCTCGATGTCGGATGGAAAGAATACGATAGAGTGCAAACCGTCGGCACTCGTCACCGTCACCGGGTGCTTGGCTTCGGGCACGCGCATGTGGTTGGCGGCGGACCAGCCATGACAGATACCGAACCAAGTCGGCACTGCGCCAAAGGTACCTAGTATATCCTGGCCCTTCTTCCACATGGCCGCGGTCAAAGTCCAAGCCGAATCGCCGCTCAAAAGGTCATACTTTTCCGCGGGCGATAGCGAATCGATCTGACCGGCGGCCAAAACGTCGGCCGGAGAATGCGACATATAATAGTTGTAATTCGTTTGCCAGTCTTTAGAGTCCGGCCAACCCGGGTCGGCGAAGCGGCTGGCGATTATGCCTTTGTGAGTCGGCCAGTAAGATCCATTCCACGGCTGAAAGCCCGCCGACTGAAATTCAAAATCCCAGTCGAAGGTGCGCAAATCTGCAGTCGGAACTTTCTCATATATAAAGGACGTGAAGAGATCGTTTGCAAACGGCGCCTGCAGCGGCTTTGCGCCGCCATCGGGCACGAACGCCTTGGCGATTACACAATGGCATACAACAACTAAAAAGATAAAGCGCTTCACGAACCACCTCCGCACGCTAACAAGCACGCGCCGATCCAACGCCAGCGGCTAAGGTGACGGCTCCATGACCCGCGACGGGAAACGGTTCCTCTCACACGCGAGGAATTCCTCCTCATGCGCACTCTGTTTATCAACAGTAAAAGATTGAGGTGACAGGCGCGATATTTTTCGCGTGCGGCACAGTGCTTGCTCATGGAGTAGTCCAACTAATTACCCACCTAGGAGGGTCAACATGAAGATCAAGTCTCTCGCAATTCTCGCCGTGTGCTCGTTGTTCGCAGTTGGTTGCGGCAGCAGCAATAAGAATGATGGAACCGCCCCGCACGCCATTCAGCAAACTGACACCGGCCCCGGTGATGTTACGCATCCCGTTGTCGCTCCCTCAGGCGCTCAAGTCGCTTCGAGCAAAGTTGCTAGCGTGACGATTTCGGACAAAGCCAATGCGGCCGCTACCGAAGCCGATATGACTAAGCTCCTGACGGACTACGCCGATATCGGCCGTGACGTTGCAGTGCTGAAGTCGATCGACAAAGTGGTTGAGACCGATTCCAAAGGTGTCGACCTCTATGCCGGTGCCGTGCTTGTCGCCACCCTCTCCGCTGATGCCAGCGGTGTATGGACTGTCACGAAGTCAAACGCCACGTTCATGCCCGCTTCGATCGTTGCCGGTATGTCGGCCACAGATCCGAAGCAGGCCACCATGAATTCCCTGACCTTTGCCTTCCACCAGTGCATCTCGACGCCTGGCCAGCAAGATCAGAAGGGTAAAGAGACCGCAGCTAAAGAAACCTGCGCCGACGTCAACGCCATCGTGATTTTGCAACGTGAACAGCAGAAGCAAGAACAGAAGCAAGACCAAAAAGGCCAAGAGCAGGGTAAAAATCCCTCTCCGCAGCCGCTTCCGAAGCCCTAGTTTTCAGTTTCACTAGGCCGGAGGGAGCAATCCCTCCGGCCTTTTTTTACGTATCAATGGGGGGATCATGACAACGGTCTGTTCGCGATTGGTCATATTTAGCGCAGTGGCCTTGTTGGCCACCGCATGCAACTCGAAATCAAAAACAAAATCTTCCATGTCACCCGTTCTGCAAATTCAATCCCTGCCCGCTGGCTGCCTGAATCTAGAAGCCGCCATCCGGCAAGTGACCGATCCCGAATTTAATTTTTCCGGCCACGTGTACACGCGTGCCTTCGAACCTCAAGGTGTACCGCAAGTTGGAGATAACGAACTGCTCGCGGCTTCGTTCCGCGACTTTGATACGCGCATGCATCTACTGCCCGACCTGCGCGGCTTACAACAGAACGACTGCACCCAAGTCAGTGTCGTCTACTCCGGCAGCCAGCGAGCGGTTTACAAAATCACCGATTTTTCCAGCCGCCACGTGCAAATCGAACTCGATGTGAATTCGGTGGGAGCCGGTCTCCCTGGGACCCAGCGTGAATCGCTAGCAGCCTTGCCGAGCGTGCGCAAATACTATATCCATGCCGCCTCCAACACTGAACTCGTGGTCGTGAGTGAGTATCTCACGGCCGCCGACGATTGCCTGCGCCCTGATCCGCGCAACGTGCGCGAAACTTTGGATTACTCATGGGGTCCAATGGCCCAGCCCGAGAGCGGTGAAGTCAAAATCGACGTGAATTATTTAGCGCGCCTCGAACAAATCGCGGGCGTGACCGAGGAACCAGCACCGGCCGGCGCGGCCTTGATTTCGATTGATCGCAGCCGGCGTACTCGTTTGATCAATGCTTTGC
>JAYWAE010000210.1:0-5129 GCA_043782715.1 Pseudobdellovibrionaceae bacterium
ATGGACGGTGCCAGCAAGTTCGTCCGCGGAGATGCCGTCGCCGGTATCATCATCACACTGGTGAACATCACCGGCGGATTGTTGATCGGTATGTTCCAGCGCGGACTCGATCTTTCGACCGCTGCCAAAACCTACACCATGCTGACCATCGGTGACGGCTTGGTGACGCAAATTCCGGCTCTGATTATTTCAACCGCGGCCGGTATCGTTGTGACCCGCAATTCTGGCTCGCAGAATCTGGGTCAAGAGATGGCCGGCCAGCTTTTCTTAAAGCCACGTGCCGTGGCTATCGTCGCCGGTATCATGGGCGTATTTGGTTTAATTCCGGGATTGCCGACTATTCCGTTCTTCATCGTGGCCGGCGGTCTCGGCGGCATCGCCTGGACGATCACGCGTTTCAATGAAGAAAAGAAGGCCAAGGAGAGCGCTGTCAAAGATGAAGCTTCGCGCAAACCGGTCAAAGAGAACATTGAATCCATGCTGCCGCTCGATCTGGTGGAACTCGAAGTCGGCTATGGTTTGATCAATATCGTCGAAAGCGATCAATCGGGCGATTTGCTCGAACGCATCGTTTCGATTCGCAAACAATTCGCGCTCGACATGGGCATCGTGGTTCCCAGCGTGCACATTCGCGACAACTTGCAACTTCAGCCCGGTGAGTACCGCGTGCTGATCAAG
Organism: Pseudobdellovibrionaceae bacterium; assembly: GCA_043782715.1. Taxonomy (GTDB): domain Bacteria; phylum Bdellovibrionota; class Bdellovibrionia; order Bdellovibrionales; family UBA1609; genus JALHOQ01. The sequence goes on from JAYWAE010000210.1 coordinate 679, forward strand.
GGCAACAAAGTCGGCGGCGGAACATTGCGTCCTGAAAACATGCTCGCCATGGACCCCGGCAACGTCATTCGTCCCGTGCCAGGTGTTGCAACCAAAGAACCTGCGTTCGGCCTCGACGCGCTTTGGATCGGCAAAGGCCAAAAAGAAGAAGCCGAGATCGCCGGCTACACCGTGGTGGATTTGCCTACGGTCATGGCCACCCACCTAACGGAAATTATCCGCGGGCATGCGCACGAATTGTTCGGTCGCCAGGAAGCCGATACGCTGGTCGAAAATTTCAAGAAGACCTACCCAAAAGTGGTGCAAGAGCTTATCCCAGACGTCCTGCCCCTAGGCAGTGTAGTCAAGGTTCTGCAAAACTTGCTGCGTGAGCAAGTTTCGATTCGCGATCTGCTGACGATCTTCGAAACTCTGGCGGATGAAGGCCATAAGCAAAAAGACACCGAAACATTGACCGAAGCCGTGCGCAAAGCGCTGGCGCGCTCGATCACGCATAAGTATTCGAATGAGCGCGGCGAAATTCCGGTCATGACGCTGGCTCCGCGAGTAGAAGAGCTAGTTTCCAACTCTCTACTGCAAACCGAGCAGGGCGTGCAGCTGGTGATGGACCCACGCCAAGCACAAGGCATTCTGACGCAAATTTCTAAAACGATCGAGCAGCATCCAGAAATCGCCGGCCAGCCGATTTTGCTGACCAGCCCGACGGCGCGCCGTCACCTGTTCAAATTGACGAACCGGTTTCTTCCGCAGGTGGTTGTACTTTCGCACAATGAAATCAGCTCCGAGGCGCAAATTCAAGCGGTCGGAATAGTGGAGACGGGCCATGCAGGTTAAAAAATTCGAAGCCAAAACCATGAAGGAAGCGTTGGAGCTGGTGAAGGTCCACATGGGGCCCGAAGCCATCATCCTCTCGGCCAAGGACGCACACCGCGGTTTTGGACTGATGGGTGAGAAGAGCGTCGAAGTGACGGCCGCTGTCTCCGACGAGACTTTGCGCAAGAAAAAAGTAGCCGAAAGCAAACTGCGCGAAGACCTGCGCGAACGCTTTCAGCAAATCCCGGCTTCCAAGCAAAAAGAGTTTATTGACCGCGTCTTTCAAAATCGCGAGATGGTCATGGCCGGCGATACGGCGGTAAGCATGTCCTCCTCAAATTATTCGGGTGGCGCGAGACCCAAATCAGCTGGCACCATGCGGGTTTCCGCCGCCAGTGCGAGCGTCGTGCAGGCGCAAATGAACGCTGAATCTCGCGCACAAGTCAGCGGCATGCGCTACGCCGACATTCCCGAAGAAGACGCCGCCCCCCAGTACACCCGTGCCGGAATGCAACAAGCCCGCGGCCCCGCGATGCAAATGCAATCGGCTCAGACCCAGCCGCGCTCTCCCTCACAAGAGAGAGTGCGCCGCGCCGCCGAACGGGCCCGCGCCGCCAGCCAAGAGATTTTCCAAGATCCCCCAAAACCGGCAACTCGCAACCGCCGCCCAACCCAGTTCAGCGGATCGACGGGTGGCCTAGATTCGATACCAGGCGCGCAAACCTACGTCGGATCCGCGGTCACGGTAAGGCCAGGCCAGATCCCAACTCAAACTCAAGCTTCAACTCAAGCTCAAACCAGCGCTGCTATGGCAACGTCAGATGTGCGTGCACTCGAATCGCAAGTGCGCGAACTCAAATCGCTAGTCGAACGCTTCCAACACATGCCTCAGATTTCCATGACCATGCACCCGGGGGCGGAGCAGGGTTTGCCCTATGAACTGAGTCCCGTGTATCAGCGCCTAACCGGCCAAGGCATCCACGCCTCTTCGGTGACGCAAATGTTGAAGAAGGCGCAGAAGGAGCTGGATTTCGAAACTGCGAAAAAGCCCGCGATGGTCGAAGCCTGGATCGTGGGCCAATTGCTAAATTCGATCGAAGTTAGCGCCAACCCCATCGGTTCGCGCTATCACGTATTTCTCGGCTCAACCGGCCAGGGCAAAACCACTTCGTTGGTGAAGTTCGCGTCGAATCTGGTACTCAAAGAAAAAAAGACCATCGCCGTAATCTCGCTCGACACATTCAAGGTCGGCGCCGCCGATCAGTTGCGCATCTTCGCACAGATTCTCAACGTGCCTTTCGCGGTCGTGCGCACGCCGGCCGAGTGGCGCGTGGCTGAGGAGAAACTCAAGGGCGTGCAGCATATTTTGGTCGACTGCCCCGGATTCAATCTGCGTTCGATGGAAGAAGCCGATTGGCTCAAATCCATGTTGCCGCCGCCCGAGTTCGGCCGCAGCCTGCACTACGTGCAATCGGCTTTGGCGCGCGACGAAGAGGCGATGGACCTTGCCGGCCGCTATCAAATGCTTGGCTTTCACGACGTCATCTTCACGCGCCTAGATGAATCGAGCCGCCAGGGAATGCTGCTGAATTTTCAAGAGCGCTTCAGGGTTCCCCTTCACTCATTCGGTGTTGGACCGCGCATCCCCGAAGATTACGAGTTCGCCACCAAGGAACGCGTGATCGATTTTATTTTTAAATTGAGCAAAGTCTCCAAGAGAGAGGAATAGCAATGATCAATCATCTCAGCATGGCTGCAAAGGGCGGCGACAGCACGCGCACCATCAGCGTTACCTCGGGTAAAGGTGGCGTGGGCAAAACCACTTTGGTTTGCAACTTGGCGTATGAGCTCGCGAAGACTGGCGCCCGCGTTTTAATTCTCGATGGTGACCTGGGCATGGCCAACGTCGACATCATGTTCGGTCAGCGGGCACGTTTGAACATCAGCCATGTACTCGAAGGCCAGTGCATGCTCGAGGACATCATGATTGAAGTCTCGAGCGGAGTTTCTCTGATTCCCGGAGGCTCGGGTGTCTATGGTTTAAACAGTCTCGGGCCCATGCAAAAACACCTCCTACTGGATCAGGTCGGCCGCCTCAACCGCAGCTTTGACTACATGTTGGTCGATACCGCGCCCGGCATCGACGACAATGTTTTATATTTGAATTCAGCCGCGCAGGAGATCATGGTCGTGGTCACGCCCGACCCCTCCAGCCTCACCGACGCCTATGCCTTGATAAAAGTCTTGAATCAGCGCCATAGAGAAAACCGGTTCTCGATCATCACTAATATGGTCAGGGATGAGAGTGAAGGCCGGGCGGTCTTTCAAAAACTCAGCGATGTGGCATCGCGCTTTCTATGCGTAAGTCTGGATTATCGTGGCTTCGTACCCAACGATCTCATTCTGAGACAGTCTATTCGCAGCCAGCAGCTCGTGGTTGAAGTACAGAGCCGGTGCCCGTCCAGTCTTGCAATTCGCGCGCTCAGCGAGGCTTTAAGAAATTCAGAGAGATTTACGGAGCTTAAAGGTGGTCTGCAGTTTTTCTGGAACCAGCTCTCGGGAGTGGCCTAAACGTCGAGGGTAGATCCGGTAATTTTGCGTCCGCGCATGATTTTAGATAGAATTAGGCAATACGGAAAAGATCGGGGAAGAGGGCAGATGGCGAATAATTCTAGCAATAATGTGAACTCATTATTGAAGAAGTATAAAGAAGAACCCAATAAGATGACCCCCCATCAAAAGGACAAACTCATCCTCGAGTATGCCCCTTTGATCAAGTTCATCGCACAGAAGATCGCCGTGCGTTTGCCGTCGAACATCGAACTCGATGATTTGATTTCGAGCGGCGTGATCGGTCTGATGGATGCGATCGACAAATATGATTCAACCCGCGACAACAAATTCAAAACCTACGCCGAATTCCGCATTCGCGGCGCCATTCTCGATGAATTGCGCGCGCAGGATTGGGTTCCGCGTTCGGTGCGCGACAAAGCCAAGATGCTCGACCGCGCCACGCTCGAACTCGAATCTCAGCTCGGCCGCTCTGCGAACGAAGAAGAAGTCGCCGGCAAACTCGGCATGAACATGGAGGAGTACTTCGATCTGCTGAACCAGGTGCGCCCGGTTTCGGTTCTCTCGATCGATGACGCCGCCACTTTCTCGAACGTCGACAAAAAATCGATTTTGAATATCCTCGAAGGTTGCAAACTCAACAACCCTCTGACTCAGTTGAACATGAAGTCGGTAAAGGAAGTCGTGGCGAAGTCGATCGAAGACCTGCCCGAACGCCAGCGGCTGGTGCTGTCGTTGTACTACTACGAAGATTTGAACTTGAAAGAGATCGGTAAAATCCTGCGCGTAACTGAGAGCCGGGTTTCGCAGTTGCACGCCCAAGCGATTTCACGTTTGCGAGCGAAGCTTGCCCAGTTCTTCGAAGACCAAGAGCTGGAAAGCGCCTAAAACGTGAGGAGGGTACGGTGTACCTTCCTTAGAAGAGCTCAATTCCTACAAAGACTTATCTTTAGTGGAGCGAACGGGTTTACCCGCCGTTGCGCTTTTGCTGTTCTTGGTCTTCACGGCCGCTGTGTCCAACTCGTTGGCCAACTGTTTGATCTCTTCTTCCACCGTTTGATCCAGTT
>JAYWAE010000211.1:0-13619 GCA_043782715.1 Pseudobdellovibrionaceae bacterium
CCATCCTGGACTTCCGGCAAAGGGTTGGTTCATGCGCGAGGCGTCCGGCCTCGTGCCTTGATGAACAGCAAGGGGTGAGCCGGTCGGCGGGTGAGGTAGAGTTTTCATAGTCGGAGTTACCGATTTTCAGCTTGAGGTTTCGCGTCTTAAGCTTTGCTTATGAACTTGGCTTGAGTTGCAATCTAAGTGGCGCGCGCGGGCTAGCGCTGCTTTTTTAGCGGGTGACGAACTGATGGTCGGTTTGGGAAAATTATTCAAATGGTTCGAACCCGGTGCCGCTTTGCGAGTGGGCGCGACGGCAATTGTCATTCTCTGCTCGAGAGTTCCGGTGGTGCACGCCGGTTTCGATTTGAGTGCGGGTGCGACTTTCCGTTCCTACCCTTTAAGTGGCGCAATCAATGCCGAATCGGGTTACGGAGTTTTGCTATGGGGGACCAACTCATCCGGTTCTCCTTGGTACGGTTATCTGCGTCCGCACATCGAGGGCAGTTCGGCTCTGACTTACAATTCGCTCGGCGGTGCGGTGGAATTCTACCCGCTGTCTTTTCTCGGCGGCCGTGTGGGCGGCGAGGCGGCGCAAAATGACCGCGACTATTCCGCCTATGATTGCGTCCATTATAAATGTCGCGGCCGATTCTATCGGACTTACGCCTCCGTCGAGATGACCTTGGCGGCTGGACCTGTGTTTGGCCAGTTTCGCTGGCAGCGTGAGCGTTGGACTCTTAGTTCGCCTGCGCCAGTGGCATTTGTCGAGCCTACGAATGCACTGGCTCTGGCCGGGCAGGGAGATTCAGAAACTGTTTATCGTGGAATGCTCGGCTTGAACCTGAATCCCTCTTGGTCGCTTTTGGGCGTCTTGGTATATGCACAAGCCGGCTCCGACCATGCTATTTCTCGCTTTCCGTTCATGCTCGCTCGTTACCGTAGGGGGTACTGGACGCTTGCGGCCGGTGGCGGCTCGTACGCATCTGCGATCAAACGCCAAGAGATGGCGGCACTGATGTTTCTGAATTGGGAAATCAAACCCAGCATGGGTTTGCACTAAACCAAGGCTAGATTAGGGCTGAGTTTTCAAGCCAATCACATCGGGAACTACGTCCAAGAAATAGAGCGCCGCTAGCATCGTAGAGGTAAACCAAATTCCCATCACTAAGCCAATCGTAACATGAAAGGCAACGGCCATGATGCCCCATGTGCGCACGTACCTTGGTTGGGTCACCGGAACGAAAGCAAATATTTGAAAGGCGATGACCGATATCCACCCCAGGGTGGCAAAACCTGGGTGATGCACCAGGGCCTCAATCAGCTCCGGCCGAATGAAGTTTCCTTCAAAAATGCACTCAGCGATGGGGTCGAATACCGTAGAGTAGATCACTGCCCCTGCAGGGTGATCTATCAGATTTTTGGCCAAATATCGGACCTTCCATAATCCTGACATGAAATAGTGTGCGAGCAGGAGGACCTGTATAACGCGCAACACTTGGGCTTGCCGTTCTAGACGTCGCGACCAAAAGCAAAGGGCAAAGCTCACGATGACCCAGGCGTGACCTAGCATATTGACGTGCATTTCGAAGGTAAACTGATTGCAGACGACGAGCGTAAACAATAAAAATGTCAAAAGCCGCAGTGGTAGTTTTTCGGGAAAAATGGCAGTCAGGCCGGCTGCGATGAGGCAGAGTACGACACTGCCGACGTAGAAGAGCGGATTGTAACCGAAGATGGCGGCCACATTTGAAAGCCAAATGTAATTCGCCGCATTCGGAGGTTCATTGAATATGGAGTACCCTTCAGTCAGAGTTGCCCAGAACAAGAGGACGTAAGCGAATTGCAAATGTAGGCGACTCAATTTACTTCCGCAATGCCAGTCTCTTCTGGGTTTACGCCCTTAAAGAGATGGGCGGCCAGTGAACCTCGCAGGCGCACGATACGAAGGCCGGTACAGGCGCACTTGGCTAGCATTTCCTCTTTTATCAAGCGCGAGAGTTCGTTTGAGATCTTGCCTTGGGCAAGCTCGGGAGCAAACTTGGCATTTAAAACGTGCTGCAGCATGACCACCGTAGTCCGCGGAAGGCGAGCGCCCAACTCGCCGCTTAAATAGACGGTTTTGCCATCCACTTGGGCGGAAATATCATTCCACACCCGGGGCATATCTCTTTGAAAGAGCGCCCAGGTCGCCAAAAAATAGAAATGCTCGCGCCCGAAAGCGGGAAGTACGACCTGCGAAATCGACACGTAGATGATGAACAGGATAATCCCATAGTCCAACTTATTGGTAATTTTGTTAAGCCAAAGATTCCGAATGGGTTGCATAATTCTTCGCGACCTTGTTTTTAAATAGACAAACAACCTGAGGCATTACCCTGCTCGCGATTTTAATTATTCGGGTATTTTGCGCTCATTGCAAGCAAACTAGCGGCGGCCCGGAGCGAAAGCCGGTTTCGCTTTCGACGCAGCAGCTGGCAGGCGTTGAGCCGATGCACCTTGCGGGACGTTGGCATCGCCGTTCATGAAGTTCGTGAGCGACGAAAGTGTCATTTTCTCTTCCGGCGAAAACGGGTCGGTCATCTTTTTGTCTTTGAGAAAACCTTCTAGCGCCATGGAGCAATAGCGAAATTGCTCCGAAGCATCGGCTAATTTTTTAGCCGAAACTCCGGCTCGCATCGAGTTGGTCTTGACCCGAGCGGCCGATACGATCTTGCGCCGGATCTCCTGCAGTAACATTTGAGTGGTGCGATTGGCGTCGGTTTCGATCTGAGCGGGGAGTTCCCGGGGCTTCGTGCGTTCGATTTCCTCGCGGCTTTGCATGAGGTGCGAAACCGTAATTTGGCCCGCAGTCGCTTTGCCTAGAGCCACCACCATTGGTACATCCGTGTCGGTCCAGCCGATGGTTTTGAGGATCCCGGCGCCGCAGGCGTCGGGGTCACTTGCGAAACATTCGCCCTTGAGGCCTTGTAGAGCCACGGCTGGCACATCTTTTTTGGATTTTTTCACTTCGTCGTGAGGCATCGAATAGTGGTAAGCGTGGAACTGTCCGTCTTTTCCATCGCGCAAAACGCGGATATGAACCAAGGCATCGCCCGCTTTGTGATCGACGGTGACGAGCGAGTTGTAACAAAAATTAACGTTTGGATTCTTCATTTCAACTGAGGTGAAGAACTGCCCGCCGCCATCCAGCGGTTTGACCATCTCACCGGTGTAGCAATTTTTGACCAGAGTCATTTGACGGCTCTTGGTCTTACACGGCTCGATGGGTTTTTTAGCGTGGGCGCCGCTGGCCGAACACAAAACTAGCATAGCCAGGGTTACACGAAGGTTCATCGATTCTCCTCACTCTCCACTGTCCTTTTCGTAGGAATGGGCTCGCAGCACAACGGGACCAATGGTTAGTGTTTGCTAGTTCAAGTACGTTCGACTAACTTAAGGTTTAATGAGCGAAACCACTGCGAAAGAGGGCGCCAGCACCGCGCCGAAAAAGTCCGTCGTACTGACCGGCGTTAAGCCTACGGGGCAGCCGCACATCGGCAACTATCTTGGGGCCATTCGTCCAGCCATCGAGTTCAGCCGGCAGGCCGGTACCGAAACATGGTTTTTCGTTGCCGATTATCACGCGTTGACCGCCAATCCGGACCCTAAAAAATTCCGCGACTTGACCTACGACTTGGCGGCGACTTGGCTGGCGTGCGGTCTCGATCCAAAACATTCCGTGCTTTATCGCCAAAGTGACGTGCCCGAGACCATGGAGTTGAATTGGATCTTGGCCTGTTACACCACGAAGGGACTGATGAATCGCGCCCACGCATATAAGGCCAAAGTGCAGGAAAATCAGGAGCAGGGGAAAGACGACCTCGATTTCGGCGTCAACATGGGGCTCTTCACCTACCCCGTTTTGATGACAGCGGATATCTTGCTGTTCAATGCCGACAAAGTCCCGGTGGGCGAAGACCAAACTCAGCATTTGGAAATCGCCCGCGATGTCGCTCAGCGCTTCAACCGCCAATATGGCAACGTCTTGCGCGTGCCCGCGACCGTCGTGCAAAAAGCCAATAACAATGTGCCGGGTCTCGATGGCCGCAAAATGAGCAAGTCCTACGAAAACGTCATCCCGCTCTTCGAAGAGTCGCCACGGTTGAAGAAACTGGTGGCGCGGATCAAAACCGATTCGACGCCGCCGGATGCTCCGAAGTCCACTGAGGGCAGTTTGATTTTTGAACTCTATACGGCGTTCGCGAGTGCCGAACAGATCGAAAGCTTGCGCGGAAAATTCGCGGCCGGTATCAGTTGGGGCGCCGCCAAAGAAGAACTGTTCCAAGTCATGGAAACGTATTTGGCGCCAAAGCGCGAACGCTATAATCAATTAATGAGTGACCGCGGAGAGCTCGACCGCCTGCTGCGCGAGGGTTCTTTGCGCGCGCGCGAGGTGGCCTCTGCCAACTTACGGCGCATCCGCCAAGCCATAGGAATTGATGCATGAAGCCTGGACCTGTCGAACCGATGATCAGCGATCTATATTTTTACCCGATCAAGAGTTTTCGCGGATTCAAAGTCGCTGAATTTCGGCTCGACGCGCGCGGACCGCAGTTCGACCGTCGCTGGACGCTGGTCGATGAGGCTGCGAAATTTCTGACTCTGCGGCAGATGCCGCAGATCGCGCGCATCGGGCTGCGTTTTGATGGCGACACCGGCCTCGAGCTGAGCACTCCGAGCACCGAGCCGATCGACTTTGGCTTAAATGAAGTGGAAGGCCCCGAGGCGCAAGTTATGGTTTGGAAAGACAGCGTACCCGCCCGTGAAGTGAGTGCGGAAGTTTCTGAATGGCTGAGCGGGGTTTTGGCTAAAAAGGTTAGACTGATGCGTTTGAGTGATCAAGCCGTGCGGCCGTTCAGCGACAAGCTGCCCGAGCGATCGATCGGATTTGCCGATAAGCAGCCACTTCTGGTGATCGGCCGTGAATCACTGCGCGAGTTGGAAAGAAAGGCCGGCATCACGATCGCCATGAGCCGCTTTCGCCCCAATATCGTGATCGACAATATTGCGGCTCATGCGGAAGACACGTGGCAGGGATTTACCGCCGATGGCGTGAAGTTCGAGGCGGTTAAACCGTGCACCCGGTGCAAGATTACGCAGGTGCATCCGCTCACGGGTGAAGTGAGTGCCGAACCTTTGCAAACACTCACGACTTATCGCAAGCAAGACAATGGCAAGATTAATTTCGGATTCTATTTTGCCCATACCAAAGAAGGCCGACTCAAAGTCGGCGCGAAGATCGTACCGGTATAGTCCTGTGAACTGTTGCGGTGATCTTCGTCTTCGCACCTAAACGATTAGCCGAAATTGTTTTCCTAGTCTCATGCGAGACTCGCTTCGCACGTGCGTCCACAGCGAGCAAGATGACCGTGCTCTCGAACTAATTGTTGAGTACAGCCGGTTGAATTTATGCCCAGCCGCCGTGTGCTTAGATCTATTTGAGTTGAGCCGCTCACCTTTAAGACTGCCGTGCGCGTTTGTCGACCGCGAGTGCGGCTTCGCGCATGACTTCGCTGAGGGTCGGATGCGCATGGAACGAGCGTGCCAGATCTTCCGCCGAGCCGCCGAATTCCATCGCGACAACTGCTTCGGCCAGCATGTCCGAGGCGCGGGGGCCGAGGATGTGCACGCCGAGCAGGCGATCGGTTTTGGAGTCGGCGATGACTTTGACCATGCCGTCCGTTGAGCCCATCGCTTTGGCGCGTCCATTGGCGGTGAAGGGGAAAGAGCCGGTCTTGTACTCGATGCCTTTTTCTTTGAGTTGCTCTTCGGTGGCGCCGACGGAAGCGAGCTCAGGCCAAGTGTAGATCACGCTCGGTACGGTCTCGTAATTCACATGGCCCGCGTGGCCCGCGATCAGTTCGGCGACCGCGACCCCTTCTTCCTCGGCCTTGTGCGCGAGCATGGGGCCACGGATCAAATCACCGATGGCGAAAATACCGGGAACCTGGGTTTGAAAATGTTCGTTCACTTCCACCACGCCGCGCTTATCTTTGACGATGCCGACGGTTTCGAGGCCGAGGCCGTCTGAAAAAGCTCTGCGGCCGGTGGCGACCAAGACCACGTCTCCGGCGATCGATTTTTTAGAACCGTCTTTGGTGTCTTCGAATTCAATCGCGACGCCGTCTTTGCCTTCTTTAGCGCCGGTAACTTTGACTTGGAAAAGAAATTCCATGCCCTGTTTGCCGAGTACCTGTTCGAGCTTCTTGGTCATCTGGATATCCAGCGCCGGGCAAAGGCGCTCAAAATATTCGAGAACGGTGACTTTGGCGCCCAGGCGCAGCCACACCGAGCCGAGTTCGAGACCGATCACGCCGCCGCCGATCACGACGAGGTGTTTGGGAACCTTTGGCAAAGCCAGAGCTTCCGTCGAGGTGATTATGGTTTTGCCGTTCACGGGTACGGACGGTAACTCATTGACCACGCTGCCGGTGGAGAGCACCACGTTCTTGGTTTGAATCGTCTGCTTCACACCTTCGGCCGAGGTAATTTCGATATCAGTCGGCGACAGCAATTTTCCTTTGCCCTGAAAGGAAGTGATTTTGTTTTTCTTGAACAAGAACGCGACACCGTTGGTCAGATCCTTCACGATCTTGTCTTTGCGCGCCATCATCTGTTTCAGATCGAACGTCACACTTTCAGCGTGGATGCCGTGATCTTTGAAATCATGCAGGACGTTGGCGTAATTTTCACTCGAATCGAGCAGCGCCTTTGAGGGGATGCAACCGACGTTCAAGCAGGTGCCGCCGAAGGTTTTGTCTTTTTCGATGACCGCTGTCTTGAGTCCGAGTTGAGCGGCGCGAATGGCACCGGTGTAGCCTCCCGGACCGGAGCCGATATAAACGACATCAAATATTTCCGCAGCCATTTTAGATCTCCAGTAACAAACGCGACGGGTCTTCGATGCAGTCCTTCACGCGTACGAGAAAGCTGACGCTCTCGCCGCCATCGACGATGCGGTGATCGTAGCTCAGTGCCACGTACATCATCGGCCGGATGACGACCTGGCCGTTAACCGCGATCGGGCGCTCTTCAATTTTGTGCATGCCGAGAATTCCGCTTTGCGGAGGATTTAAGATCGGCGTCGACATCAGCGAGCCGTACACGCCGCCATTTGAAATGGTGAAAGTGCCGCCGTTGAGATCGTCGATTGAAATTTTACCGTCGCGGGCCTTCTGCGCGAAGCCTTTGATGTTGGTTTCGATTTCGGAGAGCGACATGTGCTCGGCGTGCTTGAGTACGGGGACCATTAGACCCTTTTCCGTGCCGACGGCGACGCCGATGTTGTAGTAGTTGTGATAGAGAAGATCGCCGCCGTCGATAAAGGCATTCACCCGCGGGTAGGCGCGCAAAGCTTCGATCACGGCACGCACGAAAAATCCCATGAAGCCCAGGCCGACGCCGTACTTCTTCTCGAACTTCTCTTTGTACTTCGTGCGCAAGGCCATGAGTTGGCTCATGTCGATTTCGTTGAAAGTCGTGAGAATGGCAGCCGTACTTTGCGCTTCGACTAGGCGTTCTGCGATCCGGCGGCGAATGGTGCTCATGGGCTCGCGCACGGTGTCTTCGCCTAAATTGAACTTCACCGCCACAGGCTGCGGCCTCGTTGCGGGGATCGTGGGTACTTGCATGGCCGCGGGGGTCATAGCCATGCCGCCGCCCGTGGTGACGTCGGCTTTGGTTAGCCGACCGTCTTTGCCCGTGCCGGTGATGGATTCAGGATTCAAACCGTTCTCGCTGACCACACGGCGAACGGCGGGACTCATGGTTTCTGTTTTGAAAGCGCCGGCGGCGGCACTGGCGGCGGCCGAAACGGAAGGAGTCGAGGCGGGCGGTGCTTTGCTTGCACCGTTACCCGCCGATCCATTCGTGGGCGGCTTGGAGGTCGCACCGGCCGCAGCAGTGGCTCCGGCTGCCGGCTTCGCATCACTGTCGATTTCACCGACGATGCTGCCGACTTTCACCACGTCTCCGGCCTTCGCCTTTTGCGTGATCGCACCGTCGCTTTCGGCGACGACTTCGACACTGGCTTTGTCAGTTTCGAGCACCAAAACGACTTCGTCGCGTTTGACGTAGTCGCCATTTTTTTTGCTCCAGCTGGCGATCGTTCCCTCGGTGATCGACTCGCCGACGGCAGGGACTTTGATTTGCACTTTCACTTCGGGCCTCCTGGCTCAACCTTTGAAAACTTTTTCGATGATCGCGAGCTGTTCTTTCTGATGCATGTAGGGCGAGCCGACGGCCGGACTTGCGCGTTCGGTGCGCCCGACATATTCGACTTCCAGTTTCTTTTTGCCGAGTTCATTGAGCAATGTGGTGATCTTCGGCGCGATGTGCGTGTAAGCGCCCATGTTGCGCGGCTCTTCTTGCGCCCATACCAAACGTGAAAGTTTGGGCAAGCCATTGAGAAAGGGCGTCAATTGCACGCGCGGAAATGGGTAGAGCTGTTCGACGCGGACAATCGCGGTGCTTTGCGAGTTGGTGAAGGTTTTCTCGCGCGCTTCATCGAGATCATAGTAAAGCTTCCCCGAGCACAGCACCAAGGTCTCGACGTTTTTCATATCCGGCGTCTTCGGGTCGGCGATCACTTCTTGGAAACCACGATGGGTGAAATCCTGCCACTGCGAAACGACCTTCGGATGGCGGAGCAGGGACTTGGGCGACATGATGATCAAAGGTTTGCGAAAATCGCGTTTGATCTGGCGGCGGAAGGCGTGGAAGAGATTGGACGGGGTGGTGAAATTGCAGACTTGCATGTTCGCTTGAGCGCAGAGCTGCAGAAAGCGTTCAAGACGGGCGCTGGAGTGCTCGGGCCCTTGGCCTTCAAAGCCATGCGGCAGCAACAAAGTCAGGCCTGAACCGCGCATCCACTTCTCTTCACCCGCGCTCAAGAATTGATCGATCACGATTTGGGCACCGTTGGCGAAGTCGCCAAACTGGGCTTCCCAGAGAATGAGGAAAGACGGATCTGAGCAGGAGTTGCCGTATTCAAAACCGAGCACCGCCATCTCGGAAAGCAGCGAATTGTAAATTACAAATTCGCCTTTGTCCGGATTGAGCGTCGAAAGCGGGCAATATTCGGCATCGGTTTTGGTGTCGAAGTAAACGGCTTGCCGGTGTGTAAACGTGCCACGTTTACAATCTTGGCCGCTGAGGCGAACGGGCGTGCCCTCCAGGCAGAGCGAACCATAGGCCAAAAGTTCGCCCATGGCCCAATCCAGATTCCCAGTCTCGACCATTTTTTTGCGCGCTTCGATGAGCTTGCTCAGTTTCGGGTGCAAATTGAAGTTCTTCGGCTCCTCAGTCAAAACTTTTGCGACTTTGTCCAGTGTGGCTTGCGGAACCATCGTGTTCACGGCCTTGTCGAAATCTTCGAGCGTTCCGCGGCGCAGGCCCTTCCATTGCGTGCCGAAGGCCGCCGGCTTGGTGTCGGGCCTTTTCTTGCGCGTCTCATCGAGAATGACTTGGACGTTGTCGATTTTCTCTTTGTAAAACTTCTCGCCGTCTGCCCGGGTCATGGTGCCCGAAGCTTCGAGTTTGTCCAGATAGATATTCATCAACGTCGGATGGGTTTTGATCACCTCGTACATCACCGGCTGAGTGAATGCCGGCTCATCGCCTTCGTTGTGGCCAAAGCGGCGATAGCAAATCAAATCGATGACTATGTCTTCATTGAACTGCTGGCGGAACTTGATCGCGATGTCCATCGCGCGCACGCAGGCTTCGATGTCGTCGCCGTTGACCAGCAGCACCGGGGCTTTGATCGTTTTGGCCACGTCGGCCGAGTAGCGAGTCGAGCGCGCGTCGGAAGGATCGGTGGTGAAGCCGACCTGGTTGTCGACGATGATGTGAACCGTGCCGCCGACCGTGTAGCCGGGCAGCTGTGACATTTGAAAAGTTTCCGCGACCACGCCTTGGCCCGCGAAAGCGGCATCACCATGAATGGTGATCGGCATGACCTTTTTGCGTTCCTTGGTGTCGTTACGGCGGCGTTGCTTGGCGCGCGCCATGCCGGTCACGACCGGATTGACCACTTCCAAATGCGAAGGGTTGAACGCGAGCGAAATATGACAGTTCTTGCCGGCGGCGGTTTTTTTGTCGGTCGAATAGCCCAGGTGGTACTTGACGTCGCCGTCATAGTCGTAACTTTCAAAAGCGGTGCCGTCGAATTCAGAAAAAATAATTCCCAATGCCTTTTCCATGAAATTCGCCAGCACGTTGATGCGCCCGCGATGGGCCATGCCGATGACGATGTCTTCCACGCCCATCTCGGTGCCCTTAGAAACCGAGCGCTCGAGCATCGGAATCAAAGCGTCACCACCTTCGATCGAGAAGCGTTTGGTGCCGACATAGCGGGTGTGAATGAATTTTTCCAACGATTCGGTGCGCGCCAGTTGGCGGAAAATCTCCCGCTTCCCGTCGGGGGTTAGCGCGAGACCGCTGGGGTTCTTCTCGAATTCGCGCAGAAACCAATTGCGCACTTCGGGGCGGCACTCGGCTACTTGGGCGGTCAGAGTTTGGCAATAGGTCGCTTCAAGAAAGGCGATAATGTCGCGCAGTTTGGATTTTTCAAATCCAAGCAAGGCGCCGACCGCAAACGTTTGATCGAGGTCGGAAGCCTTCAGTCCGAATTTGCCAAGGTCAAACGATTCGAGTGAAGGCTTCCAAAGCCCAAGCGGATCCAAATTGGCTTTTAAATGCCCATAGTCGCGATAGTGTTCGATCAGATTGTAAACCGCCAACTCGCTCTGGGAGAATTGGCCGCCGGGCGCGGGAAGATTCTGCGCGAACTCGACACCTTCAAAAAACAAGCGCCACTGCGGCTCGAGACTTTCGGGATTTTGCAAAAACGTTTGATAAAGCGATTCGACATATTCGAGGTTCGATCGGTTGAGCGAAGTGACCCGTTCCAAATGCAGACTCCAAGATGATAAATTGGCTACCTTCCATTTATACCAAGAACGCCCGTGAGAGGCAGTTACAATCCATGCTTAAACCCTTTAAATGCATCGCATAATCTGGAGCGTTAAGACGAGAGTCGGTGTCAACGGCGACGGAAGTCCTTATACTTTCAGAATCGCAAACTTTTGCACGCTCCCGGGGGAAGCTCATCCATGCGCTGGCTGATTGTTACGCCTCTAATCAGTCTGGTACTGATCGCCGGTGCAATCGCCGCTTTCAATATGGGGATTTTTCACGATTACCTCGAGCGAATGCTCAGTGAAAAATTGCACGCGAAAGTCCGCCTCGGCAGTACGCAATTGGCACTGAGCTGGCCGCCGCACCTTAGCGTTGATGATACGGCCGTTGACCATGAGCTGGCGGCGCTGCGCTGGCGCGGATTGGACGTGGAAGTGGCGAAAGTCACCGCACCTTATGCGGTAAGCCTCACCCTTAATCAGCCCGTGCTTGAAATCAAGCGCGAGGTTGCGACCGTCCAGACCGAAGCTCGAGCCCAGCCGGCGGGTGGTGGAGCGGCGGCGCAGCCCTTGAAAATCGCGTTGCGCATCGAGCAGGGTGAATACAAGGGCCCAGAGGGGCGAGTGAGCGCAATCGACTTGCGGTTCGAGCAACAACAGTTGCTGAAATCCACGGCCACCGTTCACCTACGGGCTTTAGTCGAGCTCAAAGCTTTGCCAATGGCAATTCCCTTAGTGGTAGACAGCGAAACCTTGATATTGACCAAGGAGTTGATCAAGGCAAGTGAGATGAGAGTGGCGGCCGGTGGACTGCAGGCAATAGCGCAGGGGACGAGCCTCCTCAGCGAAGGCCGGCATCGCTGGAAGGCGACAATATCGGCGCCGGATTTAGCCAAGCTGCCGCAGCCGCCCTTCGACATTCCCGCCAAGGGATGGAAGGGTGCGCTTCAGTTGACTGCGGAAGCCGTCAAAGATGGACCGGATAAGCCATGGGGGAGTGAGGGCGAAATCAACGCCCAGCAGATCGCCGCCGAAGTGAATTGGAAGCCAGGTAAGTTGAGCATCAAAGGGCCGTTCGCACTCGATCTGAATGCCCACTACCGGTATTTCGCCGGGCACCTCGCCGTGCCGGAGTGCAATGGCCAGCTGGAGATGTCGGGTGCCGAAGTCATCTACGAGTCGCTCGTGCGCAAAGCGGCGGGTTCTCCACTGCACGTGAAAATCGCGGCCAAGGGGGATCCAGAGCATTTGGATTTGAGTGCGCTCGAGGTGAAATTTTGGAATTTGGTGCTCACTCTCAGCGGAACTTCCAAGCTCAGCGCGCCCTATGAAGGCAAAATGCATTTTGAAATGCCCGCGGTCGCGCTCAAGGGCGCGGAGGAGACCTTTTTGCCATTGGCGCGCTCACCGGTGCAGGGGGAAGTCGAATTGCGCGGCGACATCGACGGACCGCTCGCGGATCCGCTGCACGCGCGCATTCATATTATCGCGGCGCGCTTCAAAAATGTTTCCGCGCATGCCGACTTTGAAAAACCCGGCGTGTTGCAGGTTCGCGGTCCGCTCAAAGTCAACGCGATGATTACGGGGGATTGGAACGCCGGCCAGCTCAAGCAAGTGCAGGCCAACGGTGAATTGAACGCGACCGAAGCCGCCTTCGCGCTAGGGCCTCTACGCAAAGAAGCGCGGCAGATATTTACCGCCGTGTTCAACGCGCGCAACTCCGGCGACGTGCTCGAGATCGCGAAAATAGATCTGACCACTTTCTTCGCCAACGTGAAATTGAGCGGTCGGGTCAAGAATCTGCTCGATCCTACGCTCGCGAGCGTGCAGCTGTCCTTTGCGCCGCTGAACCTCAGTGAGCTGCGTATCGCCATGCCTGAATATCATGACGTGATTCCAAAGGGCATTGCGCGCGGCGAGTTTCGCTTGGATGGCCGCCGCGCTGGCGGAAAACCATGGAGTGAGTGGCCACTCGAAGTGAGTGGGGTGCTGCATTTGCAATTGCCCGAATTCAAAATAGCGCCGACCGAGCTGGCGGCCACTTCAGTCAAGCCGGCGCCTGTGGGCACAAAGCCGGCCGCCAACAGTCCACAGGCTAGTTTTTTGCCCGACGGCTTTTTGCTGCAGCACCTGAAAGTCACGGTCACCGCGGACGTCGCGGCGTTTACTAAAGATAAAATGGTGATCAGGGGATTGCACAGTGAGGGGGCAATCGACAAAGGGCATTTCAAAGGCGAAGTGAGCGTGAAAGAGATTTTTTCCGGTTCGCTCAAGCTATCGGGGCTCGACGTGCCGTTACTCGACAAGCGTCCCGTGCTGCAGGGATCCGCAATTTGGCAAAATTTAATCATTCAGGACGCAGTGGCGTTTGCAAAGCCGGAATTCAAAGACTTTGCCACCGGCCGCATCGCGGGACGAACGAGTTTCGCCACGTACCTGCCCAGTGATCGAGATTTTTTGCCAGCCCTGAAGGCGAAAGGCGATGCGGTCCTGCAGCCGGTGACCCTCAACACGGTCAAAATCGGTGCGATGTTGAACGATATGCTGAACAAGATTCCGGAAGTCATGCGAAAACAGGCGAAGCTGAAGGACGTCAAGAGTGAGCCGCTCAAAGGGATGGTCAAAGGCGAATTCAGTCTGCAGTCACAGGCGCTGCTGGTGCAAAATTTTCTCGCC
>JAYWAE010000212.1:0-5115 GCA_043782715.1 Pseudobdellovibrionaceae bacterium
CCAATGCGCAAGAAGCGAAGTCGCGCATGAGCGAGCTGATGAATCAGTTGCAGAATCTCATTCTCACTCAGTATCAAGGCGCCGCAGTTTCGGCGCGGATCGTGCCGTCGAAGGCGGTCAGCTACGGTGAAATGGTTTCCGTTCTCGATATTCTCAAAGGCTATGGAATTTCCGCTCTGGCCGTCGTGCCGGTGAGGGAGACACCATGATTCTCAACCGTGAATTCAAGGTTAACGGCTTTAGTCAAAAACTGGTTGGACTCAAGCACCGGCAAAAGCGCGTACGCCGCACGATCGTCGCCGGCCTTATGCTGACTTCGATGGTCGACATGTTCAGCTTGCTGGTGATTTTTCTGCTGCAAAGCTTTTCCAATTCTCCCGAGGTAATGGCGCTGAGTAAAGGTATCATCCTGCCGGCTGCCGTGAGTGCTGCCGCGCCGGTCGATGCGCCCCTGCTGACGATTACCAACGATGAAATTTTACTCGATCAAAAGTCCGTTGGCCTGGCCAAAGACGTGCTCAGCAAACCCGAAAAATTGATCGGACCTTTGCATGATCTCAAGCAGAGCTGGGAACGCTCGCACGCCAAAGAAGAATTCAAGGGCGACATTCACCTGCAGGCCGACAAGGGACTGTCGTCGGCTATGGTTTCGCGCTTTATCAATATTGTGAACTCTCAAGGCTATGCTTCGGTGCATTTGGCCGTGGTCAGCGGAGGCAATCGATGATTCGACTGCTCAGTGCTTTTGCGATGCTTCTCTTTTTAATCTGTCCCTCAGCGTGGGCTCTGCGCGCGGCCGACTTGGTGCCGGAGGCGGATCGCCTGTACGCGCAGCTTTCACCGTCGGATCCTCAACGGCGTCCAGTCGGCTTGCGCTTGGCCGATTTACTTTTTGATGCCGGATTGGAGCTATTCGGCGATGGCGCTGCGACTGCGAAGCAAATGGCGACGGCCGAAAGCTATCGCACGCGCGCTTTGCATCTCTACGAAGAGGCGTTGCCACACCTGACTGGCTCGGCCGTTTTGCGGGTGAAGTTTCAGATGTCACGCTTGTACAGTGACCTCGGTCAATTCAATCGCGCTCAAACCCTATGGCGGGAATTGTCCAAACAGACAGCCGATGCGCGCATTCGCCGGGAGTCGGCTTTGCGCCTAGCCGAGCAACTCGAACTTTCCAACTCTGTTGAGTCAATTCAAGAGGCCGGCCGGTTGTATACTTTGGCGTTGCCCTTGGCCGACAAGCAAAGTCTGCGCTCTTATATTTACTACCGATTGTCATGGACGCAATTCCGCACTGGCGAATCTCTGCGTGCAGTGGAGACCTTGCGCGCGAGCATTAAACTGGCCGACAAACATTCGCGTGATGATATGGCAAAGGACCTCGTGCTCTTTTTGTCACGTGCCCCGCAGCCGGCGGAACAGTCTTTGCCGCTGGTGCGTGCGTACGAAAAAGAACTCGAGAAGCCCGGTCTCGCGGAAAGTTTGGCGGAAGCCTATCTGGCCGCCGATCGCCGCGCCGACTATGCAGCCGTGCTCAAAGCGCTCAATAAAAAAGAAGTCACTCTCGACCGCAGCATCGGATTGCTCGATGTGCGCCAAGACCAGATGCAGCCCGCTGAAATCGAAGACGAATTGAAGGCGTTGGCGGATCATCGGGCGCTCGGTGCCCGCTTTGCCGACGCGAAAACGGAAAAACGCTCGGGCGAAATTTATTTTCGCTTGCTCATGCTTTGGGACGGACAGCGCCGCGCTGGCAAACCCGGGTACGCGGAGCTCTTTACTCGGGGCGTGCAGGACAGCTTGATTCTCTTTCCCGGCAGTGAAGACAGCAAAAAGGCCGTCAGCGGCTGGTTGGCGGCGACACCCGAGGCGCAAACGCGTTTCAACCAAATGGATGGCTGGATTGCGCTGACGAAAAAATATCCGGCACCCAAGCTCGAGCTGCTTTTACGCCAAACCAAATTGGAGTTGGCACGCGAGCTCAAGCTTTGGCCCGTGGTCGCGGCGGAAAGTGAATTTGTCGAGGTGCGAGCCGGTGAGACGGAAGCCCGTGCGGCGCGCTACCAACACGGCAAAGCCCTCTACGAGCTCAAACGCTATCCGGAAGCTCTCCCGCTGTTTGAGGAGATTGCCGACGGAAATAAACAGGATGATTTAACACGCTTCAGCCAAGATCTAATTTTGGACATTCACGCCCAGCGCAAAGACTACGATGGTGTGATCAGCAGTTCCACCAAGTGGGCTGCGAAGAGCCCACGCCGTGCAGAGCTTTTGATGATTGGCGAAAAAGCCCGTTTTGAGCAGGCCGCGGAAAGCAAAGACGAAGCCGGTTTAAAGGAATTTAGCCGCTTCTGTTTTGCCGGAAAATTCCTGCCCAAATCCTGCGCCAACGCGCGGGCCTTGGCCGTTGAACTCAAGAATGAAACGGCTCTGATCAGCGTTCTCAAAGCGCAGGGCGACGACGAAGAACTCACACGCCAATTGGAAGTCGCCGGCCGTTTTGAAGACAGTGCCCGCCGGCAGGAAAAGAAGCTGAGGAAAGACGATTGGATGGGCGCGCTCAAAGTGGCGATGCTCTATGAGTTGCAGGGCAATTTGCGTGAACGCGACCGGGTGCTGAAGTCCACTGTGGGCCGGCTTGCGGGAGCGAAGATCGAGTTGAAGCCTGAGCAGCAGTACCTGCTCTATCAAACATTGGCGGACACGCGGATATTGAACGCAGCCTCGCTGCAGCTGCCATTTTCCGCCGACATGAAGAGCAAAATCGCGGCTGGCCTTTATCTTGAAAAGAAGAATCCAGCATTGGAGAAAGTGCTGCTCGCAAGCTGCGAGGACGCGGGCGCCGGCTGGGAAGCCGCGCACCTGGCTCGCCTCGAGGCATTGCACAAAAAAGAACGCGCCATTGGTTTTATCGGCGCTAAGAGTCAGACGAAATTCAGCGCGCGGGTGAAGGCGCTCAAAGACTTCGCCGAAGCCGCGGATTGTTTCCGCAAAAGCGCGCCGGACGAGTGGCGCGCAATCGCCTCGGCTCGGGTTGGGCAAGCTTATACGGAATTCACCGGGCAGATTCGCTCGGCTCCGATTCCGGACGGACTGGATGAAGCGACTCTCAAACAGGTGCACGAGCAGATCGAAGGCATGAGTGAGCCGTTCGATAAAATGGCAAAGAGTTGGCAAGACGCGGCCGCGACGGCATTGGCGCAAGTGCCTCAGTCTGAGCGTCCGATGTTGCAAGCGCGCATGGATGAGGAGGGATGGGCCATCAAAACCGGCGTCGTCGGTTCCGCGCCTCCACTCAAATTCGATTGGCAGGCGCAACTGGCCGATCTGCAAAAAGATCCCTTTGCCGTCGAACCACTCGAACGCCTTAAGGCGCACTTTGAACAAAAAGGCTCGAAGCGTCTAGCGGCCTACATCGGCGGGCGCATTCAAGGATTGGAGCAGCAATGATGAAACTCATCGCGATGGTAATTCTCGTTTCGGCTCCGGCATTCGCTGCTAAACCAAAAGCGATGAATGCGATCAAAGCCCCACCGGCGGCGAATAAGAATATGAATTTTGATAGCCAGGTCGTGGAAGGCGAAGTCTACCGGCCCGATTACAGCGTCGTCACCGGCGAGTCGCCTGGCGAGGGCTGGGGAATTTTGCGCTTGCGACCGAATTTTCGCGATCATGCGGCCACCGACAGCGAGGAGAGCCGGAAATGATCCGCATCCTCGGTCAAGATGAATCACCCGTGCGCCTCTTTGCCTCGACTGAAGCCGGTGAGATTCATTTTTTTGAGCGTTACGGATTTGTCAGTGCTGCGGCCCTAGCTAGCCGGCGCCGCATGCGTCTCGCTTCCGGCGCACATGCGCCCGGGGAGAGCGAACTATTCCGGCTGAACGTCCGGCGCTCGAGCACGGGTCTGCACATCGAAACTCGTGGCGGCGTGCAAGCCGTTCCGATCAACGGCGTGCGCTGGCAGATTCGCAGCCTCGACAGTATTTATTTCATCGAGGCGGGTGGAGAATCCGCCGCCGTCGACATTCCGGCTTTGCAGGCGCCTTCTGGTTGGAAAACCGCCGCCCGTAATTGCGCCGTTTTGCTATTTCTGCTGTTGCTGATCATGGGCGTAATGATGATTCCCAAAGGTGCGGAGTTGATGAAGGCGCAAGATCAAGAATTGAATGCGCCGGTAATTTTGCATGAGCAAGTACCGCCGCCGCCCGTGCAAAAGCCGCGCGCGACTGCGGTCGATCCGCAAGCCAAGGCTCGCAAAGCCCTCACTCAACAACTTGGGTTTTTAGGATTGGTCGGCAAGAAAGACTTGAAGAAGGCCATGGGCGGACTGCCTACGGAAGCTGAGCACGTCTCCCCCGGTGCCGGACCCGGTGGTGACGCCGGTTCGGGCGGCGAGTTGCTCGCCGGCATGGGCCGTGGCCTGCATAAGACGACAGTCGGCAACAGTGGTGTGAGCGGGCTGGGCGGCCTCGGCACCAAGGGTGCCGGCGGTGGGGCCGGTGGTTACGGCGACACTTCGTACGGCGGCGCGGGCGGGCAGACGCTTTCGGCGATTCCGCTCGCACAGGACGCCAAGATCGACGATGGCCTCGACCGCAGCCAGATTCAAGCCACTATCATGCGCTATCTCAGCCAAGTGCGCGCTTGTTACGAAGAAGGCCTCAAGCGCAATCAGAATTTAATCGGGCAAGTGACAATGAACTTTGAAGTCAGTGGCACCGGCGGCGTCAACTTCGCCCGCGTTGCGCGTTCGAGTATCAATGACCGGCCAGTGGAGAACTGCATTTCGAGCAAGATGTTGTATTGGAAATTTCCGCAACCGCGCAATGGTAAGTCCGTTGGCGTGAGTTATCCGTTTATGTTGAGACCGGTGAAATCATGATTGGAGGAATTATGCGCAATTGGATCATCGCTACCGCCCTGATTTTCGTGGGCTGTGAACAAAATCCGTATCATGGCCGTAACGGCGTTGAGGAGCCGCAGCCGAAGGGACCTGGACCCAAACCCATCGTCAAACCCGGGCCGACCGGTGCCTACTCGCTCAAAGCGGAAGACGTGATGAACTTCGTTGAAGGTAAGAATGCCGAGTTTTACATTCGCGGTACCGTACCA
>JAYWAE010000213.1:0-13548 GCA_043782715.1 Pseudobdellovibrionaceae bacterium
GCGGGCGGAGTGGCAAGCATATCCAGACCGGAGTCAAACGCGAGCTGTAATCTTCCTTGCCCGGCACCAATGTCGCCGATCGGGCCTGTGTCCCATACGGTGTTGACCGCTTGGCCGAGATAGCGTGGCACGGTCGCCGCGAGCAGGCGCGAGTTTTCCTCGAGTTCCACCGAGCGGGTGAAGGTGGCCTGCGCCTGTCCTAAGTAGGTCATTCCGGTCACCGCCATCAAAGCAAAAACCGCGACTAAGAGCGCGACTACGATCGCTTCGACTAAAGTAAATCCTGCGGACGACCGCAATAGATTATTTTTTTCCACTTTTCTTCGCATTCTCTGCCGCGCGTTTGGCGCGTGCCGTTCTTTCCGCGGCCGCTGCCGCTTTTTCAGCCGCCACTTTTGCAGCTTGCGCCTGGCTCAGCGCCGCCTTCCCGATGGCTCCGAGGGAGGCAATTGGATTCGACGCCACAAGTTTATTATAAGCCGCTGCGGCCGAATTGGCGGCAGCTCGCGCGGTCGCAGCGGCGGACTCGGCTCCTGCCGCGCTCCCACTCGCACCGGCTGCCTTTGCTTGCGCGGCGGCCTTGTTGGCGGCATTGACCGCAGTGTTCAAATTGGCCGCGGCGGCGCCTATGGCGCCGTCTTTTGGGTTGGTGACATTCGCAATCGAGTTGATTGGCAGTCCGCTGATTTTTTGCGCAGTTTGCGCGGCCGCCAAGGTTTTGAATTGTACGGCGCCCACTTGATAGCCGCCCGAATCGGCGGTGCTATGACTGGGCGGACCGCCTCCTACAGTCGTGACGACGCCGTTATATGTGGCCGTCGAGTTTGCACCTGAAAAGTTCCCCGCGACGTCAACGGTCATGGCGTCGATGTTGGAAACGCAGCCGGGCGCATTGGGCAAATTGAAGCGAACGGATGGAACCGATTCATCGACCACGGGTGCTTCAGGCAAACCGCAAATTCGGTCAATGCGGTCGCATGGGAGCCAGGGGCTGGTTTCGGTCGGGGTGCGAAAGGGCGGAGCATTTAAGACGAAAACGTGAGATTCGCGGCACACTACGAAAAGGCCCGAGCTGTATTGAGCTTTGGGAATGGAAACCGTCAGCGTGGCGCCCTTGTGCGCCATCAGAGGTCCGCGCGGCGTCTCTTTACGGTCATATTGAAAACGCTCCGTCATCGCACAAGTAAAGGTCTGTTCATTCGCCGCTTTCTCGAGAAGTGTATCGACGGAAACTTCGGCCTCTATGCCCAGATCGGCGCGAAAACCGTCGAGTGTGATGAGATTCGCTTGCACGGCCTCGGGCGGCTCTTGCATGCCATAGGGACGGATAAGGACCGGCGTTCCTCCGCACGGCTGAAGCGCACCGGTATTTAAATCATAGGTCCGCAGTTTCAGCCACAAATGCAAATCGTGGCGGTCAACACTAGTGGTGGCCAGCAGATCCTCCAGCGGACCGCCGGGTTTGATCTCGATTCCCTTTGGATCGGTGCAGGCCGCGGGAAAGCTGTTGTAAACGGAGAGCAGTCCATTGATCGAACTTTGAATGAGCAGGGGAGTCTGGGCCGGGAATTTAGAGTTGCCCCCCGACCAGTTGATTACTTTGAGTTTGGGCCAGCGCGGTCCTCCTAGCTGGCTGATAGAGCCTACTTCTTTGGGCAGGCCCGCGTGCCAGCTGGCATCGCTGAGCAGGACCGATTTGCTGCCAATCGGAGTGCGGAACTCTTGGGCTTGCACTCCATTGGACCGGATCGCATTCAAAACGTTGTGCGCAGCCTCACGGCAGATGTCGGGAGGTGTGACCGAGTGGCGATTGACGGCGACTATATTGTGAAAGCTGGTGAGGCCTGCGAGCAAAGCGCCCGCGACAATGGCAGCCGCCACCAAAATAGAAATTATCGTGTCACCACGTTCGTTTCGAAACGAGACAGTGGGTAAGGGCCAGCGGGACATGTCTAAATCTTACTCGTAATGACCAACTAACCTTATCTCATTTTGTGAAGTGTCTTATTCTGAGCCGGCTCGAGGCTCCGCTTTGCTATCAGCGCAATTGGACCTAAACTGATTTTCTAGGAGAAGCAAAAATGGCCAACCATCGTCCGCCACTGCACCGCCGGCGGCTGCTGATCGACAAGAGCATTCAAATACCGCTTTTGACCTATTCGGTGTGCATGACCAGCATCGGCCTCGTGGTGGCGAGTGCTTTTTCGGTCCTTTGGGCGAACGTGATGGAGTCTGAGTTCAGTTGGCTGGGCCCCTTCGTGCTCGTCGGCGGCGGCGTACTTTCGTTTGCAATCATGATATTTCTTGGGCTCTTCGTGACCAACCGGGTGGCCGGGCCGCTTTTCCGCTTGCGCCAGCACATGCAGGCTGTGGCCGACGGCGAGAATCCCGACCCTATCGTTTCGCGCGAAGACGACTTTACCTCGGAACTGTTTCGCGAATACAACCGCCTGCTTGCGCGCATGGGCAAAAAGCGCTAGCGACTTAGGATCGCGCTGAGACGGGAGCGAAACAGCTGTTGCCCAGTCCACTGCGGAACATCCGACGGCAGAACCTTCGCTGCCAATACCGCCTTTTCGACATCCAATAAACCTCCGACCGATTTGTTGTCGTTGTTCTGCGCGCGAATGTTGACCAAAGTTTCACGTGCCTGTTGCGGCGTCAAAAATGGATGCGCCTCTTTCATCAAGGCGACCGTCGCGGCCACTTGTGGCGTCGCGCCCGAAGTTCCCCCGAAGCTGCCGAAAATACCGTTGGGCCCATAGAGAGTATGCAATTGTTCACCGTAAGCGGCGATGGTGGTGCGCGCACCGTAGTTCGAAAATTTCTCAGTCACGCCACCGGGGTTCACCGCACCGACGATGATCGAGCCAGTGTCGTCTTTGGCTTCTGCGAGCAATTCCACGCTGGCGTTGCCGCCCGCGCCGACCACGATCACGCCGGAATTAATTGCCAGGCGCACGGCATCGCGCGTGCCGAGGAAGGTCTCTGACGAACCACTCATGGTTTGGTTTTCAAGTACGATAATGCTTACGCCCGGAGTCTTGATCGCCTGTAGAACGCACGCGGCGGTGGCTTCCTCTTTGTCGATCATATCTTTGCCGTCGTAGTTGAAATTTTGAAACGGCACCAGCTTGCTGTTGAACGCAATGCCGTTCGTGCCTTTCAAGTCGCGCACGCCCACCATGATCGCGGCCACGGCCGTACCATGATAGGTATAACCGCCATCTTCGACGTTGGTGGGATCTTTGGGATCGGCAAAATCGTGGCGTAAATCACTGAGTACGTTGGCGGCGAGATCGGGTTCGTGAAAATAAATTCCGGCGTCGCAGTCCGCAATCGTGACACCCATGCCCGTGGCATGAGTCCAAGCTTCACTCACGTGCAGATTTTTGAACCACCATTGACCATCGAGTTCGGGATCAGCTGGCTTAATTTGAGTCACATCGCCGGGCGGTGGAACATCGAGGCCATGCATTTCAAGGTAGTCAGGCATGCGGCCGAAGAGGCGGGCCGCTTGGTCGTCGGCCAGCGTCGAGTAGTAGCCGGAAAAATCCACGTGGCCCGCGGTGAGATCCTGAATCGCCGATATTTGCGAATTTGAAAGTCCAAAAGTCATCGGCGTAAAGCGCGGAGCGGCCGATTGGATCAGGCGGCTTTGGCCTTTGAACACGTAACGTACAGGTTTTGCTTGAACAGTCGCTCCAATGAACAGAGCGAGGGCGGCGGCCAGTAGCATTTTTGTCATGTCATTTCCCCCTAGAAAACTGTGGCAGTTTAAACGTTGAAGCGGAAGAGCATGATGTCGCCGTCTTTGACGACATATTCTTTACCTTCGGAACGATACTTACCCGCTTCTTTGACTGCGTTCTCGGATTTGAACGTGAACAAGTCGTCACAGTGATAAGTTTCGGCGCGAATAAATCCCTTTTCAAAGTCCGTGTGAATGACTCCCGCAGCTTGCGGAGCCTTATCGCCCTTGTGCACCGTCCACGCGCGCACCTCTTTTTCGCCGGCGGTGAAGTAGGTGATCAAATTGAGCAGCTGATACGCTTCGCGAATCAAGCGGTGCATGCCGGGCTCTTTGATGCCCATGGAAGTGAGAAATTCTCCGCGTTCCGACGGCTCGAGCTGCGCGATCTCGGCTTCCATTTGGCTACAAATCATCAAGCTCAGGTTGTTCTCGCTCTTTGCGCGTTCGGCCACTTTCGCAGCCATGTCGCTGGCGCCCGATAAAAAGGCGTCATCTCCGACATTGCAAACATAGAGCACGGGCTTCGAGGTCAGCAGATGCAAATCCTTGAGCGTAGGCAGTTCATCTTCAAGTACTTCCACCGTGCGTGCCGGTTTGCCCTCTTTGAGAGCGTCATAAAGTTTTTTGACGATGTTGTATTCGGATTTGAGTTTCACATCCTTAGTCGTGGAGGCGATCTTCTCGATTTTTTTGTGCCGCTTTTCCACGGAATCCAAGTCGGCCAACATCAGCTCGGTGTTGATGATGTCGATGTCGCGCAGCGGATCCACGGAGCCACTGACGTGCACGACATTGGGATCGACAAAGCAGCGCACGACATGAAGAATGGCGTCGGTCTCGCGGATGTTGGAGAGAAATTTGTTGCCCAAACCCTCGCCCTGGCTGGCGCCGGCGACGATGCCGGCGATATCGACGAATTCACAAACGGTCGGGACTTGATTCTGCGGTTTGACGAAACTCGAAATCTTCTCTAGCCGGTCGTCGGGTACGGTGACCACTCCGACGTTGGGATCGATGGTGCAGAATGGATAGTTGGCCGCTTCTGCCTTGCTCGACGTCAGAGCGTTGAACAGCGTACTCTTGCCAACGTTGGGCAGTCCGACGATTCCGCATTTGAGTCCCATGATTACCCCTGATCCTTGACGTTGAACTGAGTCGCAGCTTGGCCTATGCCCTTAGCCGCCCAAACTTCCACACCTTGAATGGCATGGTTTAAAAAGTCAGGCAATTTCTGTTGCTCGTCCTTGCCGAAGTTATGCAGGACCCAATCGGCGACCGTCATCGTTGAGCGCGTCTTTTCGCCATTGTCGTCGACAAACACCGGCGGCTTGCCGACGCCCAGGCGCAAACGGGCGTATTCGTCGGAGCCCAGTATCTGATGAATATTACGAATGCCGTTATGCCCGCCATGCCCACGCTTGAATTGGAACTTGAGCACATTGAACGGCTGATCGACTTCGTCATGCACCACGATCAAGTCATTTAGGGTCATGTTGTAGAACTTGAGCAGCGGTTGCACTGACTCGCCCGAAAGATTCATGAACGTCTGAGGTTTACAAACGATCGCGGGTTCGCCTTTGATGGAGATTTTCTGCGTCTCGGCTTTGAACTCGGATTTGTAACGGCGCTGGCCCTCACAGGTCTCAACCAGCGCGTCGATAAACAAAAAGCCAATATTGTGGCGGGTGAGCTGATACTTCGGGCCCGGATTTCCCAGGCCAACGATCAGTTTCACGTTTGGATCTTACTTCTTCTCTCCGGCAGGGGCTTTGGCAGCGCCTGCGGCAGGAGCGGCAGCACCCGCAGCGGGAGCAGCTCCCGGAGCAGCAGCAGCGGCACCCTCGGCACCCGGAGCAGCGGCAGCACCTTCGGCGACGACAGGAGCGGCAATGACTTCCTCTTTGACCTCGGCGCAAGACACGATCGTCTCATCGGAGCTGGTGATGACTTTGATTTTGTCGGGGAACGTGATGTCCGACACGTGCAACGACTCGTTAAGTCCAAGTTCATTGATGTCGAGTTCGAAGAAATCCGGAATCTCGAGCGGTAGACACTCGATTTCAACCGTACGGCGAACCATGCTCACCAAACCACCGTCGGCGATACCTTTGGCTTTGCCGTTCAAACGCACTTCCACTTCCACGCGCACAGCTTTAGACATATCGGGAGCGAAGAAATCCATGTGCCAGGGGCGGCGGGTAATTGGATGCACATCAAGGCTCTTGCGCAGCACTTTCATGCCGTTGAGTGCGGAATCTTTGGATTCAATGGTGAAGATGGAGTTTTCAAATCCACGGCGCGAATATTTGATGGCGTCGTTAACGTGAATGGCGAGTGAAAGCGGCTTAGTCTTGGGTCCGTAGACGACGGCGGGGACGAACCAGCCACGGCGCAATTCGCGCGATCCGGATTTGCCGGGAGGGCGGGCGTCGGCTTTCAAGGTTAAATTTGTATTCGCGGCCATGGTCTACCTCACATTGGTCGGCCGCTGTGGCGGCCTCGCATTTTTAGTTATCAAATAAAGCGCTAACGGAATCGTATGTATAAATTCTGCGGATGGCTTCGGCCACCACCGGGGCTACCGAGATCACCTGGAATTTAGGTGAGTTTTTGGCGGCCTCTTTGAGCGGAATGGTGTCGGATACCCACACTTTTTCCACTCCGCTTTCAGCTAGGCGGGTTAGGGCCGGGCCGGAAAGAACGGGATGCGTCGCAATCGCGTAGACCTTTTTTGCACCATTGTTCAGCAGGCTGTCAACCGCCTGCACCAAAGTGCCGGCAGTATCGATCATATCGTCCAATATAACCGCTGTTTTACCCTTTACGTCGCCGATCAGGTGGTAGGCCTTGGCTTCGTTGGGTCCTGTGCGGCGCTTGTCGATAATGGCGATCGAGCTTTCAATGCGTTTGGCAAAGGCGCGAACCCGCTCCACGCCGCCCGAATCGGGGCTGACGCACACGAATTCTTCGCCAAAGCCCATCTGGGAGCGCCAGGCTCGGGCAAAAGTCGGGATGGCAAACAAGTGATCCACGGGACCGTTAAAGAAACCCTGTATTTGCGAGGCGTGTAAATCGACGACCACCAGACGATTGGCGCCGGCGGTGGCGATGAGTT
This sequence comes from Pseudobdellovibrionaceae bacterium, assembly GCA_043782715.1. GTDB lineage: Bacteria > Bdellovibrionota > Bdellovibrionia > Bdellovibrionales > UBA1609 > JALHOQ01. Next base: position 6,870 of record JAYWAE010000213.1, read on the forward strand.
CAGCCACGCATTTGGCGGAAATGGGCGCACGCGGCGCCACCTTGCGATCTTGGCGGGCATAGCCGTAGTAAGGCATGACCAGCGTGATTTCGGCGGCCGAAGCGCGTTTGAACGCGTCCAGCATCATGAACATTTCCATGTAGTTTTCATTCACCGGAGGATTCGTGCTCTGAATGAGAAAGACGTTGCAGCCGCGCACACTCTCGTGAATTTCAACTTGAATTTCGCCGTCGGCGAAGCGGCCGATGTCGCAGTGACCGAGCTCGACGCCGGCCTCTTGAGCGACCCTGCGCGCGAATTCAATGTTCGAATTGCCAGTGAAGATTTTCATTCTTGTCATGAACGCAAAGTTCTAGCGGAGATGCTGGAGCTTGTCCACAAAACCGAGGAGCGTCACGCCTGGATCAGCGGCAAAAGTTTGCGAATGGCCTGGCTGCGATGGGAAGTCTGATTTTTGACCGCAGGGCCGAGCTCGGAGTAGGTCTTGTCGTGACCCTCGGGAATAAATACCGGGTCATAGCCGAAGCCGCCCTTGCCACGGGCGGCAATGGCGATTTGCCCTTGGATTACACCGTGGATTACGTGCTCTTTGCCCTGTGGGTCGAAAGCAACCAGCACGCAGGTCATCTGAGCCTTGCGGTTGGAGCCGGCACGAATTTGTATCATCTTCAGCAATTTGGCCACATTTTCAGCATCGCCAGCTTTATCGCCGGCGTAGCGAGCTGAGTGTATACCGGGCATTCCGCCCAGGCCGTCCGCTTCCAGACCGCTGTCGTCGGCCACTACCCAAAGGCCCGGTTTCATTGCCCGCAGCGTGCGCGCTTTGATGCGGGCGTTGTCCTCAAAGGTTTTGCCGGTTTCAGGAGGGGCGGAGTAGGAGCCGAGCTCAGCCACGGAATGAATCTCGATTTGATCGCCCAAAATATTCTTGAATTCGCTGAGCTTGCCTTGGTTGGTCGTCGAAATCCAAAGCGGCGTCATAGTGGTTTATACGGGAAAAATCCAGCGATGATTTCGGCCTGTTTAGCGAAGAGTTGGCGGCAGCCCTGGGTGGCCAACACGGCCATCTCGTCCATTTGCTTTTTGCTGAAGGCCGCGCCCTCAGCGGTGCCTTGTAGCTCCACAAACTGCTCTTCGCCAGTGAGCACGAAGTTCATGTCGGTGGTGCAGGCGGAGTCTTCTTCATAATTGAGGTCGAGCAGCGCGCTTTCGCCCATGAGGCCGACCGAAACCGCGGCCACGTAACTTTTGAGTGGAATATGCGAGATGGCGCCCTGATTTTGCAGAAATTTTAGGGCCAGAGCGAGCGCCACGAAGCCGCCGGTGATCGACGCCGTACGCGTGCCGCCGTCGGCTTGGATCACGTCGCAATCAATTTGAATTGATTTTTCGCCCAGTGCCTTGAGGTCAATGGCGGCGCGCAGGCTACGGCCGATCAAGCGCGAGATCTCCTGCGTACGTCCGCTGGTAGCGGCTTTTTCGCGCGCCATGCGGGTGTGAGTCGAGCGCGGAAGCATGCCGTATTCGGCGCTCAGCCAGCCGGCGCCGGAGCCCGCCATCCATTTAGGTACGTTGGACTCGATTGAAGCGGTGCAAATCACGCGCGTATGGCCCATTTCAATCTCCACGCTGCCTTCGGCGTGGCGAATGACTTCAGGACGGATGCGAATGGAACGCAATTCATTGGGCTGCCGGTTGTCGAGACGCATGCCTCGAAGTTCTATGGACTTTACCAGGGATTGTCCACAATTAAAGGCCTAGGTGAGCCTGCGGGTGCCGGGGAAATTTAGAAAAAATTCCTTGTGCCCCTGCTTCTTATGACATTGCCCGGTCCACAGGGTAAAACCGCAGGCGAAATCGCAAACGATTCACCCAAACGTTAGGAATAGATATGACCAATTCGACTCTCAAGAGCCTGGCTTTTTTTGCCTCTCTGACTTTGACCGCGCTGTGCGCGCAGACGGGCAGCGCGCAAGAAGCCACCACCGGAACGACCAGCATGGCCACACCGGCCGTAACCAAAGATTCTTCGCTGGTCGGCCGCCCTTCGTTGGGTCTGCGTGTGGGTTATGCCAATACCGAAGGTAAACAAAAAGACGCGATGGACTTCGGAGTCGAAGCCGGCTACCGCATCAGCACCTACGTGGGAACGGCTCTGGAATTAGGCGGATACTCGACGCCGCGTTTGCATGAGGACAACTCGACTCTCAGCCGCTTGGAACTCTTGGCCAAGGGAACTTTCCACCCAGTCATGGGCAATATCCCAGTCATTAAGTACATGAACTTGGGCGCCGGCGTCGGTCCCGTTTATGACCATATCGGAAGACTGAAACGTCTCTCAGTGGGTGTGGCTCCGCAGTTGGGCATCGACATCCCGGCCTCCACTTTTGCCTCCAGCGATTCGCAATTTACCGTCGGCGCCGTCGCAAGCTATCTTTTTGTCAGCAACGGCATGCCGGATACTTTCAGCGCCAGTGGTGTGGCGAAGTACTGGTTTTAAATCCGGTTTGGGCCCGGCGCTTAGGGCGCGAGCCTATCTAAAGATTCTTTGTAGGCCACTAGGCCGAGGTACAAATCCTCGGCCATTTTTTTTCGTGCCGCGGGATCCGTGAGCGTTTTAAAATCGTCTTCATTCGTAAGAAATCCCAGTTCGACCAGCGTCGAAGGCGTGCGCATTTGACTGAGCACATAGAACGGCGCCTGGCGAATGCTATTGGTTTTGCTCTTCTTCGAACCGCGCCAGCTCAGTTTGAGCATTTTGCTCAGATCCGAGCTGCGCTGAATGCGGTCGCCGTCGAGCAGGTCGCTGAGAATGGCGCCGACTTCGACAGGATACGAGTTGCCCTCGAGAAAATCATAAGTCTGCGGCGGCGCGGTTTCTCCGGCTTCCGCCACATTCTCCTGATGGGCCAAAAACATCGACTCTTCGTCGGGGGGCAACTGATTTTGAAAATAGAATTCGGCACCGCGGGCTTTTTTATCGGGCGACGAGTTGACGTGGATACTGACGAAAATCTGCGCGTGCTTGGACTTGGCTAGGCGCGCGCGGGCGCTCAAGGAAACACTTTGATCGTCGTCGCGCGTGGTCAGCACGCTGAAGCGCTTGTCGTTGTGTAAGAGACCGCGCAGCTCTTGGCTGACGGCGAGGGTGATGGCGGCTTCATAAACAACACTGCGGATGGCGCCGCGGTCACGGCCGCCATGGCCGGGATCGAGCATGACGAGCAGGGGCTTGGGAGCTCCGGCATTGGCCAGGCCGCAGAACAAAAGGGTGCTGAGTATCGATGCGGTCATGATTTGATTTTACATGATTTGAGCAAAAAAAAAGCGACCTGGAAAAGTAAGGGGGACCAGGCCGCTTAAGGGGGGAGCACATCCCTAGAGCAAGCCCGATGCCAGGTCCTTATGAGACCTATTAGCTGTGGCGGATTCGCTGCTGGAAATACTTACCCGAGTGTAATTTTCAAACGCCCATTCGCGTGGCACCAGCGAGGCTTTCAAAGTATTGATTTGAAACTGTTTAACTTTTGGCGTCACGGTCTGAAACGACCCTATGTCAGGGGGTGCTAAAGTGGGTGCCACCATGCAAAAAGCGCCTAACTTTTTTCAGTTAAACTGGACCAACGGCCAGCCGAAGAGTTGGAGGCAAGCACAACAGGGGGCTTAAATGCGCGACATGCTCACGTTACTCGTACTGCTCAACCTCGCTATGACGGGCCGCGGCGTCTGGGCCGATGATATGAATGATGTGGATGCCGATGTTGAGGAGTCGATCGCCGATTCCGAGGCTGCACGCAGCCAAGCCCGTGAAACCAAGGATCGCGCCAAACACGAACGCGACGAAACCAACAATGCCAAAAAGCAGGCCGCGCGCATGCGTCAGGATGCGGAAGCCAAGCGCAAAGAGGCTCATGCCGAGCTCCAGCGCATCGATAAAGAAGTCAAAGCGCTCAAGAATGAACAAATGGCGATGACCAAAGAGTCTAAAAAACTAGATGCCCAAATCGCCGCCGACGATAAAAAGGTCGGCGCGGCCGCTGCAAAATTGGAAAAGGTGAAGGGCGAGACCGCCGCCGCCCGCCAGCTGCGCGACGAGAAGGCGCAGAAGATCGCGGACCTGCAGCGCAAGCTGACCGAGATCAATGCCGGAAGCGGAGAAGCCAAACAGCAGCTCGTGCAAGCGAAGCAGGAGTTTGAGCGCAGCCAAGATGAAGAAAAGTTGACCATGCAGAAACTGACCACGGCCAAGACCGAGCAAGCGCAAAAGCAAGCTCTAGCCGAGAAACAGTTGGCCCTGCTCAAAGACAAGTACCGCCAGAGCCGTGAACGTACGACGGCAATGGAAGACGAGATTCGTGGTTCGCGCCGAAAGGTGCAGAAAATGGAAGAAGAAGCCAAGGTCGCCGAGAGCGAAGTTTCGCAATCCGACGCACGCATGGCGGATGCCCAGGACAGGCTTAAGGAAGTGCGCGCCAAAAATCGCGAGCGCGAAGCCGAACTGAGTCAGCGCCGAACCGCCGCCATGAAGCATATGAATTCTCATGATCGGGAGCGGGCCGAGGCCATGCTGCGCATAGATCAGGCGCGTGCCGATCAAACGAACAACCGCGCCATTGCGGCGCGCGACAGCGGCTCAGTCAGCCTCCAACTCACGCGAAAAACGGCGTCCGTTACCGCCAGTGCGGCCGGGATGATGACCCTTAGCCGCGATTGCCGTGTACACGAGCGCGCCGACTCCGGCTCGAAGTCAATTGGCGTGAAAATGGCCGGCCAGAAGGTGAGCGGTTCGGGCGGCAGTGCGTGGGTCTCTTTTGCGACCCCTGAAGGCCGTACGGGTTATATCGCCCGCTCGTGCTTTTAGATTTCCATAGATACTTGATTCGGCTTGCTCCGCGGGAACGGGTGCTGTAACTAGCACCCGTTTGCATGTCCCCCCAACAGGAGTTAGCGGAAATGTTATCCAAAATCGTGCTTTGCCTCTGCATTTTTGCCTCAGCCAACACCTTGGCGCAGGCGCTTTCCTTCCAAACTCTGAAGTCGGCTCGCGACAACGGTATGTTCCGCATGACCTGCTCGGACACCAGCCGCAAGATGCAGGCGCACTTGTACCTGGTCATCGAAAAATCCAAAGTGACAGGCGTGAGCCTGTACGCCATTGCGCCGGGTGAATCGGTTTGGTCGACGGACTATTCGGCGAGTGACTTGGTCGGTCTCAAGACCATGACAACTCACGAGCAAATCACCGTCGAAGGCGAGCGCCCGGGCGCTTATGGTCCGCAGACGTTCGCATTCCGCGTGAAAGAAGACGCCAGTGCTAAGGGTCAATTCAAAGCCCGTTTGGATTGGAACAGTTTCGACGGTGAAGAGTTGCACCGTGACTTGATCTGTGGCGCCGTCAATTACGTCATCGCCCCGGCCGACTAAGCGCGAACGCCCTCGATGACATGAAGGCTCTTCGGAGTTAGTGACCATGCGAAGAGCCGCTTTTCTAGGTCCGCCGTCCATCGGCCGCGCATCAAATGATCCGTGATCATCACATTTTTTTTGCGCATTCCGCCCAGTGCGCGCTTGAGGTCCTTGCCGTCGGAGTTGGCGTATTCGTTCAACACGATCTGGTGGCGGTCGAGAGGCAAGGGTTCGATCGTGGCTAGATCATGGTAGCTGGCCCAGTGTCGGTCTTTCATAAGCAAGCGCAGCTCGTTCAAATAAATTTCCCATTGGTGTTCGTTGAATTCACCTTCGAGCGGGAGTTGGCCGAGGAGGTTGCAAAATGCGACTGAAGCTTTGGGATGTTCTTTGAGCATTTTTTTGAGCGGGCTAAGCGAGAGGCGGCCCTCTTTCCAAAACACATCGGTGCGATGAAATTTAGCGCGCGCGAAGGGATGGCGTTTGCCGAACATCCACGCCGCCAGCGGGTCGGTATCGTAGGCGTGGATCTGGCGAAAACTGCGCAGCCAGTTTTGTGGCAGGGTGTAGCCGCCACTCGGACCGACCAGAATCAGTTCCTCGCGCGGGACTTCCCAGCTTTCCAGCCACTGCGCGATGGCCACGTTGAACGGCTGCCAGAGCCTCTGCTGGCGCCAAGCGCGCAGATGGAAAATCACGCCCCCGGAAGGACGGAAAAGACCCATCATTCCATAAACCCGTTTTTCTTCATCCAACCGTCGTCGACGAATTTGGTCATGTAGTTGCGCACGCCATCGGAAAGTACGACGACGCAGTTCTGACCTTTCTTGAGTTTCTTGGCTTCTTGCAATGCGCCGACCATAGTGGAGCCGCAGGAACCGCCGACCAGCAGTCCCTCTTCGCGGATCAACCGGCGCGCCATCAAAAATGATTCCTTGTCGCGCGTCTTCACCCACGTGTCGATCATGTTCAGTTTCAAAACGTCAGGGATAAAGTCGTAGCCAATGCCCTCAACTAAGTAGGGGAGGTTCTCGTTGCCGCCGCCGAGAATGGAGCCGACGGGATCGACCCCAACGACGATGCACTTCGGAACCTTTTCTTTAATCGCTTTGGCCACGCCCGTGATCGTGCCGCCGGTGCCGGCTGAAACCACCACCATGTCGACCTGATTTTCGAGATCTTGCAGAATCTCGACGCCGGTGCCTTTGTAGTGCGCGTCCGGATTGGCGGGGTTGGCGTACTGATCGAGGATGTGCGCGTTGGGAATTTCTTT
>JAYWAE010000214.1:0-13457 GCA_043782715.1 Pseudobdellovibrionaceae bacterium
GCCTCGTGCAGCGGCGGCATCACGTCTCCCAAAGTTCACGTCGACACTGGTCGGCCTAAGTTTAGCGTCATCGCCGAAGCTCATGATTTAAAGGCCAAAGGCGAAGCCCACGTCGACTCGCACCAGGTGAGCTACAAAGCCGATCTTTGGATCGGAAAAAATTCGACCGGCAAATCCGACGGTATCATCAACTACGACAAAGGTTTCAAAATCAATTACAAGGCCGACAACTTGGCCTTTGCCGACGTCAAGAACCTGGTGAACCTCAAACTCGAGGGTGAGATCAAGTGCGAAGGCAGTACGACCGGCACGAGCAAGTGGGCCACCATCGACATGGGCGTCGAAGGCAAGAATCTCTGGCTCGAGGATTATCCGCTCGGCAGCGCCACCACGAAACTGAATTACCGTTCGGGCATTCTGACCTTTACGCCCATTCAAGGGCAGTACGAAGTCTCGCGCTACAGCGGTTTGGTGGCGCTCGATCTAAACAAAGATCGCATACGCATCAACGGTCAAATCCCGTTCATGGACCTCAAAGATCTGCAGGCCATGTTCCGGCGCAAAATCACGCTGCCCGTGCAATGGTCCGGCACCGGTACCGGCAAAGTGGACGCCGAAGGCCCGCTCCGTTTCTCCGAGATGAGCTACACCATGCAATCGAATTTTTACCGCGGCCAAATTGCGGGCGAAACGTTTGATGAGTTCACATTCAATGTGCGCTCGGTCAATGGCTTGGTGAAGAACGAGAAAATCTTGCTCACCAAAGCGTCCGGGCAAGTCGAAGTCCGGGGACAAATCACTCCTAAGGGCGAGATCGACACCGTGGCCGTCGGCCGCGGTCTGCGTCTGGAGCAATCCGAAAACCTTTTGCAAATGGGCCTGGATCTGCAAGGGCTCGCCGATTTCAGCGTGCTCGTGCACGGCCAACTGCCTAAACCGCGCGTTGAACTCAATGGCCGCTTAAGCAAGGTGGTACTGGCTGACCAGCCGGCGCAAGACTCCGTATTCAAGTTGAATTTTCTCCCGGACCGGCTCGACGGTTCAGGCCAGTTTCTCGGATCGACGCTGCAGGCGGATTTCACTTTTCCGTTTGAAACCTCAGCACCGTTTTCATTCAAACTCAAAGCGCGAAAATGGGATTTCACCAGCTTGTTTTCGGTGGTTTCCAAATCGGCGCGCCAAATCGACTTTACGACCTTGGTCAGCATGGACGTCAATCTGCAATCCGCCCAAGGCGGTTTTTGGAACTCCAGCGGACGCGTGGAGATCGACGAGTTCAAAGTGCGCAAAGGCGGCAAGCAATTGGCAGCCGAGAAGCCGATGTATCTCGCATTCAAAAACGGCGTCATCAACTCCGAAAACTTCACCATCACCTCGGGTGATAGTTACCTGAAGCTCGACGTCTCGGGGCTAAAGAAGGATAACCTCAACGCCTCGCTCAACGGCAAGGTCGACCTGAGTCTACTTGGTCTATTTACTCCTTTCATTTCCGACTTGCGCGGCAATATGGCTTTGTCGATGGACCTCAAGGGCAATGCCGAACACCCCTATGTCAGCGGCTCCGCCTACATCGACAAAGGCTATGCCAAGTTCGCGGAATTCACTCATCCATTTTCCAATGTGCGGGCCGACGTGCTGTTCAACGACAACGAAGTTCTGCTCAATGCCGTGCGCGCCGATTTGGCCGGAGGCAAGGTGTCGGGCGAGGGCAAGGTCACCTTTGCTGGAAAATCGCGTCCGATAGACGTGCGTGGCACGTTTAGCGACGTCAAACTCAACGTGCCCGACGGCTTTCACAGTCAAGGCAGCGGCACGGTTGCGATCCACGGCGACAGCTTCCCCTACAACATGGACATCAACTACGACGTCACCGGTGGTGAAATCGTTTCGGAATTTGCCGGCCAAGGCGGCGGCTCATCTGTAAAGGCGAGTATCTTTCTACCGAAATTTCTCGATCAAGATGGCTTCCATCCCTTCAACTTCCTGCTCGACGTGAATTTGAAAAACTCGGTGTCGGTCAATAATTCCTTGATGCTCTCACCGGTTTCAGGGCACGTACGCGCGAACGGAACACCCGACCAGTTGCGACTCACTGGCTCCTTCACCCCGGCCGCCGGCGGCAAAGTTTTTTTCCGCGACACACCTTTTGAAATCGGTTCGGGATTCATCGAGTACAACAACACGCCGCCGGCCGACCCCAAGATCTACCTGACCGCCAGCGCGCGCGTCACCGACAACTCCGTCGACGACCAGGGCCGCAGCAGTCAAAATCAATATGACGTCAACATGCTCGTTCAAGGACGCGGTCAAGACCCGCAACTTAGCTTCACGTCGCAACCGCCGCTGGCCCAACGCGAAATCGTGTCATTGCTTGCGTTGGGCGTGACCGGTGCGGGTATGGACGACCGCAAAGGCAACGACCAGCTCCAGGCCGGCCAAGCCACCGCCGCGGTGAGCGCAGCCCTGCTGCAAAAAGCCGGCGGCAAACGCGTAAAGGACACGTTCGGTATCGACGTGAAGCTTTCCTCCTCGCAATCGACGACGACTGAAAACGCCTCGCAGCCGAAAGTAACTCTAAGCAAACAGTGGACGCCCAAACTCGGCGCTTCCGCCTCGAGCACGCTGGAAAGCAATCCGAACAACAACGTGAAGGTCGAATACAAAGTCAATAAAAGTGTTTCGGTCATCGGGTCGTGGGACGGCCGTGAAACGCTCAAGGATCAGCAAAGCGACACAACTAAAAACGTATTTGGATTAGACTTGCAGTACAAGGTACCGTTTAAATGATGAACCCGCGTTTGATCACCGCCGCTGCCGCCACTGCCGTCACACTGTTGACCTGTGCTACGGCCGTTGCCGCCAACGTGACTTATCGCGACCTCACGCCCGCCGATGAAGCGTTGCTCAAACGCGATCTCCCGCATCTCAAAGACGATCCGGATATGCCGGCGCTCGACGATGCCATTCGCCTGCTGATGGCCCGTGGAACCTATGAAAATATCTTTGTCGAGCGCGACGCGGGAGGAAACTACGCCATCATCGGTAAACCCCTGCGCATCGTCGAAAAGGTCGAGCTCCATGGAGTGCAGAATGGCTCAGAGAGCGAGCTGCGCGACTTACTCGAGTTTAAAACCGCTGACCGTTTTGAGCGCAAAAAAGCGGTTTCCGCCGGCGAACGCATGAAGCAGTACTACGGCGAACGCGGATACTTCAACACCGTCATTGAATTGAACTTCGAAAAGGCCGAGAGCAAAAACATTCACCTGGTTTTTAACATCCAGGAACGTCCACCATGCCTGATTCGCACTCTGGGAATAGAAACCGTCAACACCGACCTCAAAGAGCTGTTGGAGAGCAATTTCAAGAACCTGCGCGGCAAGCCGCTGACCACGGATCGCGTGCAGAAAATGATGCGCCATCTGGATGAATTGCTCATAGACAACCGCTACCTGGCAACGGAAGTGGTGGGACCGGACGCCAAATACAATCCGGAGAAAACCGAAGCCTTCATGCAAATCGAAGTGCGCGAGCCGTATCGTTGGGAATTTTATTTCGAGGGCAACGACGCATTTTCGACAGTGGATGTGTACCATGCTCTCGATTTGAAGAATCGCGAGCGCCGAAACGTCGATCCCGCCAACGAGGGCGCCGAGCGCTTGCGCCGTGCCTATTTGGAACGCGGCTATCCCAATGCGCAAATCGAAACCAAAGTGACGAATGCCCCCGGCTCTTACCTGAGGCGGGTTTACTACAAGATCGCAGAAGGCCCGCGCGTGAAGATCAAAGCCATCGAAGTGCAAGGACGGGTGTCGCGCAAATCGGCATACTACCAATATTTTATTTTGGCCAACAGTTCGGATTTAATTAGCGACGGCTACTACAACCGGGTCGATTTGGAAAACGGATTCAAGAATTTGGTGACCGAACTGCGTAACCAAGGCTTCCTGCACGCCAAAGTTCTGTCCTCTCGTATCGAGTACAATGAACTCAAAAACAAAGTCACCGTCGTGCTGTTGCTCGAAGAAGGCTCCCAAACCCAGGTCCGTGGCCTCGACTTCGTCGGCAATAAGTTTTTCTCCTCCTTTGAGCTGGCCGAAGTCACTGGCCTCGAGACCAACTCACCACTCAAGCTCGACAAATTTGAAACCAGTCTCGCTAAACTCAAAGCGTTTTATCACGATCAGGGCTTTATGGAGATGAAGCTGTTGAACGAAGGTGAAGACCTGATTCAGTACAACGACAAAGGCACCCAAGCGCGCGTAGTTTTTCAAATCTACGAAGGCCCGCGCATTCGCGTGCACGCGATTCGGGTGGAAGGCAACGTACTCACGCAAACGCAAGTCATCATGAAGGAAACCGATTTCAAGCTCGGGGAAGTGCTGACGCCGCAAAAGATCGAAGATGCCACGGTCCGGCTGAACAAAATGAATCTCTTCTCGCGCGTCGATATCCGTACCGCGGAAGAAGGCACGTCGCTGAGCGAGCGCACGCTGCTGATCTCGGTGTCCGAGCGCGAGCCCGGAATGTTCACCTTCGGCGGCGGCGTGACCAATGAACGCAATTTGACCGTGCGCGGGTTCACGGCGCTCAGCTACAACAACCTCTTCGGCACGGCCCGCGCCATTAGCGGCCGGGCCGAGATTCGCTCCAACGTGGCCAAACTAAAATATCCTGAGAGTGAAATCACCGCTGGTTATCTTGAACCCTTCCTGTTCAACACTCGCACTCGCGGCCGCGTGAATTTGACTCGCTCACAATACGTTTTCAATTACATACCAACGATCAACAATCAAACTGTCGACGTGACCGAGATCAACATTAAGAACAAAGTTGATTTCCTAATCGAGCGCGACCTCACTCAACATACCAAATTGACTTGGAAAACTTGGAGCATTGAATCCCGACAAGACTTCGAACGCCACGGCCGCTGCCTTCCCGATCCCAAAAATCCCAATGCTCCGTACGATATCAATGGCCACTGCCCGGCCACCAACATGCAGGTCGCGAGCATCGGCCCACAGGTCGACGTCGACTATCGCGACAATCCGTTCTTGCCGACGCGCGGCTCGTTCACTCGCTTCGGTCTCGACTATTCCCGCCCCAGCCTTGGCTCTTCGCGTGGGGTGGAGTTTTACAAGGCCGACGGGGGCTTCACCTACTATCAGCGCATGGGATCTCCGCGCGTCGTTTGGGCCAACGCCATCCGCGGCGGCTATTTGCGCAATCTCAGCACGGACGCAGGCAGCGGCGTGCCGACCGATTGGTCATTCGTACTTGGCGGCATCTACACCATTCGCGGTTTTGATTTGTCGAGCCCTTTCAATCGCGTGCCGAAAGAGGGCGAGGGCGGCAACACCAAGGACCATCCGACCGGCTTCGTACTCGGCACTGCCAACGATAAATTCATTAAAGACACCTCGGAATATTATCTGATCAAATCGGAATTGCGTTTTCCGCTCTACGGCGACTGGGGCGGCGTTGTGTTCTACGACGGCGGCGCGGTTTACATTTCGGGATATAAATTCGATCGTCCCTATCGCGACTCAGTCGGCTTTGGCGTGCGCTACAACACGCCGGTCGGCCCGGTGGCCATCGACTGGGCCTTCAAAATCCGGCCTGAGAACCACGAAGCCTCCAATCAAGTCCATTTCTCCATCGGAACTTTTTAATTTAATATTTTTGCCAGGGCGCAAAGGTAAATCGGGCCGCCATAGGCCGCATCGGGCAGAAAAATCCGGCCGAACTGGGTGGCCTCGCCCGTGCTTAGCGCTAGTTCTGCAAGCTGCACTTGTCCAGGGCGGCTATTAAATAACTTCTGTATGACCGTATCGTTTTCAATCGGTGAGATTGAACAGGTCGAGTACACCAATCTCCCACCCGGCTTCAGCGCGTCCACGGCCGCACAGAGCAAAGCGTGCTGGCGCATGCTGAGACGCTTCGATCCTTTGAGCGACCAACGTCCGAGCTCTTTTGCGGAATGCAGAAGATGCCGCTCGCCCGAGCACGGCGCATCTAGCAATATACGGTCGAATTGTTCCGGGTAGCGCATGCCCCATCGGCTCGCATCGCCGGTCGATATTTTGATCCGCGCCATGATCTCAGGTGGCACGCAGTCGTGAAGGATCGCCTTCAGACGTGCAACGCGCGCCGGAGAGAGATCGTTGCAATGCCAATCCGCCTGGCCGCGAAGGGCAAAAATTCCTGCCAACGACTTACCACCGGGACTAGAACAGAAATCTGCGACCACTTGCCCAGGTTTTAAGTCGAGCGCTTCGACTGGATAAAGCGACGCTGGGTCGAGCGCGTATTCGGCGAGTCCAAAAGGATTGGTCAGCTGGACCTTCTTGGCTTCGGTCGTGAGTGCCGCGCGCAACGCCGGCCAACGCTCACCGTAAACGGTGGCGAAATGCTCCTCGAACTGCACTAAAGGGTTCTTCTTCAAAGGCCGACACGTCCTTACTGACGATCAAGGGCCGGGTGCCGGAATGGAACCTGGGCCTTTATCTGGGAGAGATCATGCGCCGGAGTTTTTGGCAACCCATTCTGCTCGCCGCCCTAACCACTCTCATGTTTGAAGCTTCTGCCGTTCGTCCGCGGGTCATTTACGGAGCCGACGACCGCGTCGACTACTATCAAGTGCAAAACGATCAGGTCAAAAAGTCAGCCGACGCCACGGTGATGTTGATCCGCTCTTCGCTACTGACCGACAGCGGCGGCGTGACGCAGATCCAAACCGCTTCCTATGGCCACGATCTCGGGCTTTGCACCAGCGAACCTTTTTACGAGCAGGAAAAAGCGGGCTTCTGTTCCGGCTTTCTAGTCGCGGCCGACACCGTCGTCACCGCTGGCCACTGCATCCGCTCACAGAGCGATTGCGACAACACGCGCTTCGTCTTCGATTTCAAATTCAAGGCCTTTCAAGAGCAGCCGCGTGCAGTCCCCACGGATCGCGTCTTCCGCTGCCTTCAGATCGTACACTCGGTCTCGGACCCGGCCGGCGAAGATTTTGCCGTCGTCAAACTCGACCGCTCCGTCACACACGTCGCCCCGCTCGCGTATCGCACGGGCGGCGTTCCAGTTGCCGGCGATGGGCTTACGGTCATCGGCTATCCTTGGGGTTTACCCGTGAAAATCGCAGCCGGCGCGCAGGTGCGCAAAGTCGACGCCGCCTTCTTGCAGGCCAATCTCGACACTTACGCCGGTAACTCCGGCTCGGCCGTATTCAACAATGCGACTGGTTTAGTCGAAGGCGTGTTGGTGCGCGGAGAATCCGACTACGACACCGTCAACGGCTGCCGCCAAAGCAAGCGTTGCCTCGACACCGGCTGCCGCGGCGAGGACGTCACTCTGTTCGAGCGCGTCCTGCCATACCTCACCCCTTAAGGGCAGTTATTAAACTTCTTTTGTAGACACCCGTTGCGGATCACCTGTGATCCCATGGCGAATAGATTCGGGCCGAACTGCCCTTGCACGTCGGACGCGGGGCCGCTCACGGACTCAGCGCCACTGCCGCCGGTGCTCGCAACTTCGCGGCTATTGCCAAAAGTCGATCGAGCGACTCCGCCGCCCACTGCGCCGCCACCTTGATATCCAGTCTGGCCTTCACGGGCGGCCGAGGATTCAACGCCGCTGCCTGCGGTACCGGCACTCACGCCGCCACTAACTGAGCTCGTGCTGATGCCGGCCGAGCCGCCGGTGGAAACTCCACCCGCCGCTCCCGGAACGCTAGCCAAAGTCTGAGTCGCGCTCTGTGGCAGCACCACCACCGGTGCGCCGGTGCTAGTCCCACCATTGGTGCTGTTCATGCCCCCGGCCCTTTCATATAGAGCAATCGCGGGATCTCCCGGGCATTTCTTTTTGGCATCGGCCATTTGGGCCGGAGAATTCTGCGCGATACACAAAGCGGGTTTATCTTTGCAGGTCTCCGAATCAAAAGCCTGCTGCTGCATACATGCCGGGCACTGAGCGTAGCCGGCATCGGTGCAGTAGGCCGATGCATAGGCCTGTTGGCAGTAGCCGGAGTCTTGACCCGCGCCATTGCCGCCCATGTTCAGTTGCACGACCGCGCCGTTTTCCAACTCCACCTGCTGGACACCATTGGGTGTGCGGTTTTTGGCGCAGAAACGGTTCTTAAAGCCGGCGCAATTGCCCGAGACGACGCCGCCACCCGACTGGCCGGAGCAGGCTCCGATCAAATACTGATCGCAATCCGCATACTGGCCCGCATCCGACTTGCTACAGTCGAGCGCGCCATTCGGAAGCAAAGCCTTGTCGTTTTTCTCTTTTTTCTTGTCCAAGCACTTCATCATCATGCACACCATCAGGCCCATCGTCGCGAGCGGCATTATGGTTTGCATCGCATCGCCAAGGCCACCGCCCCCATTTCCTGGAGGCTTGTCCGCGGCCGCGGCATTGTTCGATTTATCTGTAGAAGCCTGGTCAATTTTATTCTGATCTAGGGCCGCCTGAATGTCGTCGACCTTCTTCTGCTTGTCCTTACATGCCGTCTTCTCGTCCGTCGGATGCTCCTTCTTACACTTATCAAGCGCGGCCTTGTACTCTTTCAACTTCTTTTCGTTGTCAATTTGGGTTGCACCCAGCCCAATCTTGAGCGCTTGGCCTTCAGCCGTACCGCCGGCGAAAGCGGTTTGAGATACCGCGAACGTCACCGCCAGCAGATAATGCATCCAAAACTTTTGAATTCCGCGAGCCATGGCTCACCTCTCCTATTTAGATCCGCAATGTAGTAGCTGTCCCTTAAGGCATCTTTGCAAAATCACTTCACTCGACAATTCAAATAGACTCTGTGGTTTGAGCGAAACATCGGTCGCGGCGACCTTCGTGTCCGCAACCGCGCTCGCCGTTTTTCGTTTCCCAGCGAGGCTATTGAGGGAGAACGAGTCATCGGCTGAACCACCATCATGACCACCAGTACTCGAGCCCCCACCGCCGCCGCCACCACCACCGGCTTCCAAGCTTCCCATTTTCGGGAGATTCGAAACCGCGGCTTGGCCATCGGCCGATCTCACGTCGGTCAAACGCGCCGACGGCGCGCTAGGAGAGGCACCGGAACCGCCGCCGCCGCCACCTGAGCCACCACCCGGAGTGGAGGCGCCAGCGCCTTGCGCCAAAGCCGGATTGGAAAAAGCGGGATCACCCTTGCAAACATCGGGAAGTTTTTCACTCGTCAGAGGTTTGTGGCTGCAACTCGGGCAGACTTCTGAACCCGGAGTCTTGGCGCAGAAATCTCCACCTTGATAGGCCGAACAAAAATCAGATCCACGGCCTTGACCGGCAGGCATGGCACCCGGAGAAGCCTGGCTGGAACTCGAAGCGGCGCCACAGTAGCGTTGCGAAAATTTCTCACACAACTCGCTACTCTTGAAATTGCCGTTGCAGTTCGCGGCCAATTGCGTGGAGCATTTGTCGAAAACGTAAGCGCCGTCACTGCTGCACGAGGCGGAAAAGCCCGGCGCACCATCCGGCTTCTTGGGGTCTTGTGCGCTGCCGTCGGCGACGTGGTCAGGTGTCGGCGTTGAAGAAGGCGTAGCATCAGGTGACGGTGAAGGCGGCGGTGACATCGGTGGCATACCGGACGACTGTTGGCCTGAATTTTTAGAATTACCTGAATCATTCGCCAGATTCTTCGCCGACTCCTGGCTCTTTGCGATTTGCGGCGGGATCTTTTGATTGCACTGCTTGAGATCCTGCATATCTTGCGGATTCTGCGGATTGTTGCAGGACGACTGGCACTGGCTCAGTTGCTTTTGGCAGTACGCCGCGGCTTGCGTGTCGCAGCTGGCTCCGTCCTTGGTCACATTCGAAAGACTGAAACCGTTGCCGCTGATGCGGCTGCCGGCCGCTGCCGCGGCCGCACTAGCTCCGCTTGCCATCGCCGTTTTCGCGGCTTCGACCTCACTTTGTGCTCCGTCACACTCTTTGATGTATCTTTGGCCGCCGCACGCGGCATGAGCCTGTGGCAAAGCAAACCATTGCAGCAAAGTGGCCGCCAAAAGGAGGGAGCATGCGTGGGACAGTTTACGCATATCATTAGTATGCCGAGCCGAAAGCCGGGGGCCGAACAAAAAACGTCACTCGTCTCACAATGAGACGGCCCTGGATCAAACTGATACTATATATATTAGAAAATTAGGCCGGCGATGCATGCGGAAAGAAAACAAGCCAAGTTTCCACCCAGCACCGCCAAAAATCCAAGTTTGGCGATATTGGATTTCTGCTCCGGCGCCATACCGCCGATGCCACCGATTTGAATACCGATTGATGAGAAATTAGCGAATCCACAGAGGGCGTATGAGGCGATCAACACGGTCCGGTCACTGAGGCTGGCACCGACTTCCGCCAAATGCGTGTAGGCCACGAACTCATTGATCACGACCTTCTCACCGAGCACATGTCCGACGCGCGCGGCTTCATCCCACGGAACGCCAATCAACCAGGCCACCGGCTGGCCCAGGACTCCCAGCAATGAGGCGAAGCTAATCGGCTGTGAAAGGTGCAGCCAAATGCCAATCTGTCCGACGACGGAATCTAAAATGGTGATCAAAGCGATAAAGGCCACGAGCATGGCGGCCACGTTCAGCGCCAACATGATCCCGTCCGAGGCTCCGCGTGAAATGGCTTCGAGAAAATTGGCGTCGATCGTTTGGTTCTTCGGCATTTCCACTTTGCCGGCCGTCACCGGCTTGCCGGTTTCGGGAAATATTATCTTCGCAACAATCAACGCACCGACCGCACCCATAGTGCTGGCCGTGAGCAAATGTCCCGCGATATCGGCTACCCGTCCGCGCAACATTCCGATGTAGGCACCTTCGACACCGGCCGCGATCGTGGCCATGCCACCGACCATCACGCAATAAATTTCTGAAGGAGTCATGCGCTCCAAGAACGGGCGCACCAGCATCGGGGCTTCAGTTTGACCCATGAAAATATTGGCCGCGCCCGAAAGAGTTTCGGCCCCGCTCGTGCCCATTGTCTTTTGCATGACCCAGGCAAAGACCTTCACCACTTTTTGCAAAACGCCAAGATGATAAAGCCCGGCCATCAACGCCGAAAAAAAGATGATCGAAGGCAAGGCGCGAAAGGCAAAAATAAATCCCCACGGCTCTTTGATTTCCACCAATGCGCCAAATACAAAGCGCGAACCGGCGAACGTGAAATCCACCATGCAGTTAACAAGCCAGTTGAGAAAATCAAAAAGAAAACGCAACGGACCCGGAATGCCGTATGCGGGAATTCCCAAGATCGCGACCGCGAATCCAATCTGCAAGCCGAGGCCCATGGCCACGCTTTTCCAGCGAATGGCTTTGCGGTTGCGCGAGAACGCATAAGCCACGCCCAATACCGCGACGATACCAAGTAACCCAGTCAATCTTCCCATGCGCATTAATTGCTCCCACGCACGGTTGAAAGTCAACGCAACCTTCTTTTAGCCATAAGTCATTTCGATGCGCCTTGACGGACTCGATCGCCGCCCCAGATTACCTATATGAAGAACCAAAACGTGTTCCCCAAAGCCATTCCCGTGATTCCGATGCGTAACATGGTCATTTATCCCGGCCAGACTCTTCCCATAGTCGTCGGCCGGCCACGCAGCCGCCAAGCATTAGAGGCCGCACTGCGCGACGATTCCGATTGGCTCTTACTCGTCGCCCAGAAGCACGACCTTGGTGACCACGAACCAAGTCCAGAGGACCTGTTTAAAACCGGAGTTTTAGCGCGCATCGACCGCCAGGAAGGCACGCCCGAGCGCGCCTATCAAGTGTTGATCACCGGAGTGCACCGCTTCGCCGTCGAATACTATGAAGACAAAAACGGCTTTGTTTCGGCCTACGGCGACACCCTCGAAGACGTACGCGACGTCGATGCAGAAACTCAAGCTTCGCTGGTGGCCAGTTTAAAGACATTGGCGGGCGAAATCTTCGCACTCGTGCCAGCCAATACAGAAAAACTGTCGCAGCTGATCGAAGCGATCGAAGATCCGGTGCTGCTCACGCATTTGATCGCACAAAACCTCGACACGAAACTGAGCAAAAAGCAGGAACTTCTGGAAACGACTTCACTCAAAAACCGCATCCTTGCTCTGAGCGAACAGATGGTGCGTTTGCGCGAGCAATTGCAAATCCAACGCGATGTGAATCAAAAAATTTCTTCGCGCATGGGCAAGCAGCATCGCGACGCCATTTTGCGCGAGCAGATCCGCGCCCTACAAGAGGAGCTAGGGGATAAATCCGGCAAAGGTAAAGACGACTACCGCGAAAAAATCGAAAAGGCCGGCATGCCCGAGGACGTGAAAACCGCGGCCCTCGAACAAGTCGACCGTCTAGAAGCCGCAGGCCCGCAGTCGCCTGAAACTCACGTGATCCGGAATTACCTCGACTTGTTGGTGGCGCTGCCTTGGAGCACGAGCTCGAACCCGGATATTGATTTGGAAAAAGCTCGGGCCGTTCTCGAAGCCGATCACTACGGTCTGGAGAAAATCAAAAAGCGCATCTTGCAGCACTTGGCGGTGCTGAAACTCAAACAGAAAAAAGGCAGTATCTTGCTGTTCGTTGGACCCCCTGGCGTCGGCAAGACCAGCCTTGGCAAGTCCATCGCGAAGGCGATGGGCCGAAAGTTCGTGCGCGTGAGCCTGGGCGGCGTCCGTGATGACGCCGAAATCCGCGGCCACCGGCGCACGTACATCGGCGCGCTCCCCGGCCGCATCATCGACGGGATCAAGCGTGCGGGCGAAAACAACCCCGTTTTCATGCTCGACGAGATTGATAAGATGACTCGCGGCTGGGGAGGCGATCCTGCTGCTACGATGCTCGAAGTGCTCGACCCGGAACAGAACGCGAATTTCCTCGATCACTATCTGGATGTGCGCTTTGATCTTTCGAACGTGTTTTTTATCGCCACGGCCAACACGCTCGATACGATTCCAGCGCCCTTGCTCGACCGGATGGAAATCATTCCGCTCTCCGGTTACACCACGCCCGAGAAGTTGCACATTTCGCGCACCCATTTGGTGCCGAAGCAGCTGGAAGACCATGGTGTGAAGCCGGCTCAGCTCGAGATTTCCGAAGCCGCGCAATTGCGCATGATCACTGCTTACACCCGTGAAGCCGGCGTGCGCGAACTGCAGCGCTTGATCGGCACTGCCGTTCGCGCCAGCACCGAGAAAGTGCTGAACAACACGAGCGGCCTACCTGTCTCCGTCGATGTCCCGGATCTCGATGAAATTCTGGGCGGCGAAAAATTCGTCCATGAGCTGGTGGGCAAAGAAAATCCCGCCGGCGTCGTCACGGGACTGGCGTGGACGCCGATGGGCGGCGAGATTCTCTATATTGAATCGAGCCACATGCCCGGGAAAGGCAACCTCACGCTCACTGGCCAGTTGGGCGACGTGATGCGTGAAAGCGCGCAGATCGCCATGACGTTGGTGCGCTCGCGGCTGG
>JAYWAE010000215.1:0-5073 GCA_043782715.1 Pseudobdellovibrionaceae bacterium
GGTGCTTCGGTCCAGCTCGTCGACTACACCGTGCGCGTACAGGGGGAGGACGCCAAAACCAGCGCCGGCCAATTCACCATTGACTACAATTCGGCCACCGACAAAGTGGAAGTGATCGAGGCCTACACGATCAACGGCAAGGATCAAATTGCAGTCGAACCCGGCATGATCGAAGACCGCGACAAGGGTAAAGCAAAAGACTATGATGCGATCAAGGTGCGTTCGCTTGCGTTTCCGCAAGTGCAGATTGGTTCGCGCATTCACATCCGTTACAAGATCACGACCTCCAAGCCGGTGCTCATGGACCGCTGGGCAACGCAAATTACTTTTTCACCTGGACTGTTCATCGACAAAGTCGTGGTGCGCTTAAATTCGGAAGTGCCGTTGTTTTACAAAGCCCGTGATCCGGGTAAACTTGCGCAAATTCGGCAAAAAGATAAATTTCACCTCGAGATCACCAACAAAAAACCGCTGACCGGTTGGGTGCACGCCGAGAAGGATCCCTACTTTCATCCACAACGCTTTACCGAAATCGTGGTGTCGACGCATAAGGATTGGAAAGAGTATTTTTCAACCCTAAACCAAGACGTCGAGACCGTGCTGAGTAAGCCACTGCCACAGGCGATGCGGCTTTGGGTGTCGGGCGCCAAGGGCGAAAAGGATGCCAAAGCGAAAATCATGTACCTGATGGAGAAGATGAGCGAGGAGTACCATTACTTCGGCGACTGGCGCCGCCACGACGGCGGAGTGGTGCCGCGCACATTGGCGGAGATCGAGAAGAGCCGCTTTGGCGATTGTAAGGATTTATCCTCGATGCTGACGGCGATGCTGCGCGCGCTGGGGATCGAAGCCAATCTCACGCTGGTGCGCCGGGGAGAAAATCCTTGGGGCGAGGAACCGGCGTACGATTTGCCGAGCTTGAACGAGTTCAATCATGCCATCGTGCAGGCCAAAGCCGACGGTAAAGTCTATTGGCTCGACGCCACCAATCCGGTGGCATCAATCGAGCCGTACTCAGATATCGCGGGCCGCGCCGCTTGGGTACTCGATCCCAAAAACCCGCGCTTTGACCGATTGCCAGTCGTAGGCTCGATGGCGTTTTTGCACGTGCATGAATACGAGTACAAGTTCGACGGCGCCGACAATGTGCGAGTGCGGGTCAAGGCCGACCTCAAAGGCATGGCTTCGTTTCGCATCGCCAATGATTTGCTGATGAACTCGCGCTCCGACGTGCTCTCCGACACTTTGGAATACTTGAGCGAAGGTCAAGAGCTGCACTCGTTTCACTATGTCAAAGAGCCCGCGACTAAACGCGAACTCAAAGACATGGAAGTCGTACTCGAGTACGAAGCGGGGCGTGTGACCTTCGATGCCGGCAAGGATGCATTCTATGTGATCCCCGACGGCTTTCTCGCCGGCGCGTTCTATGAGACGGAAGCGCGCGAGAGCGATATGCGCTTGGCTGAAGAGCCCTTCGTGTTTCGCGGCACGCGCCGGTTGAAGGACACGGTGATCAAGCAGAGCGTGCCGGAGCCATGCCGGATTCAAAGCGAATGGATGGATCTGGAGCGGCGGATCGAAGTGCAAGAGAAAGACGTCGTGATTTTGCAAAACGTCGACCTCAAGAAGCCATACATTACACGCGACGAGTTCCGCTCGCCGGCATTTAAAAAACTGCAGAAGGCGACCCGAGAGTGTTTTTACCGCTCAGGCGTGCTGATTGCTTCGCGCAAAGGGACTTTGTAATCCACTCTTGAGTGGGCTAGGATGGTCGCATGAACCAAATGGATCCCGTTACCATCGGCATGAAGCTCGGCATGTTTTTCGTGCCTTTTTTATTCGCACTTTGCTTCCACGAATTCGCACACGGTTTGGTCGCCAAGTGGCGCGGTGACGACACTGCAGAACGAGCAGGGCGCTTGTCGCTGAATCCCTTTGTACATGCGGATTTGGTCGGCACCTGGATTTTGCCGATCAGTGCTTTGGTCTTTGGCAGTCCGTTTTTCTTTGGCTGGGCTAAACCGGTGCCGGTCAATTCCCGCAATCTTAGACGGCCCAAGCAAGACATGTTCTGGGTGGCACTGGCGGGCCCGGCTTCTAATATTTTGTTGGCTCTGATTTCGACGGTCGCTTTGGGATTTCTCTTCGCCTTTGCCCGCCAAGGCGGCACGGGCGAAGCGCTGGTTGAATTGCTCAAGACTTTTATCATGGTCAATATGTTCTTGGCGGTTTTCAATCTGATTCCCGTGCATCCGCTCGATGGGGGCAAAGTGATTGAACCGTTCTTGCCGATTCGCTGGAATATGTGGCTCGATCAAAATCAGAGCGCGCTCTCGATGGGCCTTTTGGTATTCATGCTCTTGGCTGGCCCGGTGCTGGCTGTGCCGGTGACAATGGCGACGCAGCTTCTACTGCATGCGTCGGTTCATATCGCCAGCATGATCGGCTAGCCGCTTATTTAGCCTTTTTAAATTTTAAGAATTCTACCAGCTCGGTGAAATTGCCGAGTTGCGCGGCTTCAAGGGCGCTTAGACCAGAGGAGCCTTTGAGATCCGTGTTGGCGCCCTTTTCGACCAAAAATTTGACCACGTCCGTCTTGCCATCCATCGCGGCCAGGGCGACTGCCGTAAAACCCTTGCCTGAAACCGCATCGATCTTCGCGCCTTTTTCAACCAGTTGTTTGACGATCAGCAAGTGCCCGGTTTTCGCCGCGGCCATCAACGAAGTCGTCGCCACCGCATCCTTGGCATTGATGTCGGCTTTCTTATCGGTCAAATATTTAACCACTTCGACATGGCCCATGGCGGCCGAAAGCATCAGGGGGGTTAGGCCCTTTTCATTGCTATAGTTCACATTCGCACCGCCTTCGACCAGCTCTTTCACCGAAGTGAGATCGCCCTGTATTGCAGCTTTGAGCAAATCCTTGCCTATAGCGTCGGCAAAGGCCGGCGTGAGCGCAAATAAGAATGATAAAATTATGAGCCGGCGAATCAGCCGCAATCGGTCTCCTTGGTCAAACCCATATTATTTATGGATTTTCAGACAAGTCAACCCTCGGCAAAACAGTTGTCACGTGCAAAAATTGGCTAAACAATGGACTTGGGCCAACATCATAGGGGAGTTTTCAGCTATGAGAGCAAAATTGCTATTGTCCGCGGCGTTGTTCTTCTGCTTGCCGGCATTCGCGCAGGAAGTGGACGTCACGGAAATGTCCTTAGACGACATTTTGGCCATGAAAACTGCGATCACTAGTAAAAAAGAACTCACATCACGCGAATCGCCCGGTATCGTTTCGGTTATCACAAGGGATCAAATTGCGAACTCGGGCGCGCGCGATCTCATGGAAGTCCTCACACTGTTTGCACCCGGCTTTGACTTCGGCAACGAGGTCGAGGGCGTGGTCGGCATAGCGACGCGCGGGATTTGGTCTTTGGAAGGCCGTGTTTTGTTGATGATGGACGGTATGGAACTCAATGAGGAGACTTTCGGCTCCACACAGTTCGGCAATCATTACCCGGCTGAAATGATCGAACGAGTCGAAGTGATTCGCGGTCCGGGGTCGGTCATTTATGGCGGCTATGCGGGCTTGGCCACGATCAATATGATCACACGCTCGGTTGGCAAAAATGGCTATTTGGCCGCGGCCCGTGATGCGCAAATGTCGAAGACGTATTCGCATCGCAACTTCACCGGCGGCGTCAGTCATAAGTCCGGTGACCTGGCGCTCGACTTCTTGACCACTTACGGGCAGGGCAATCGCAGTGAGCGTGATTACGCCGACTCGACCGGCAATGCAGTCAATCTCAGCGGCAAACACCGGCTCGATCCCCAGCAGTTCAATCTGGGAGTGAAATACAAGGGCTTGGAGTTTCGGACGGTGGTGGACAAATTCGACACCACGCAGATTAATTTATACGGCACTCATGATCCGGGAAATGGATTGAAGGAAACTTTCGACACCTACAATGCACAGTTGCTGTACACGTGGAAACTTTCGGAAAATCTGAGCGTCGTCCCCAAATACGTTTATCGCGAGTCGCGCGCGTGGTGGTTGGCGCTGCCCGACGGCACGTACGACTTCGCCAAGTATTCGGAACGCCACCGCATGGGCGTGAACGCCGATTGGAACATTAGTCCAGCGCTGCGTTTGCTCAGCGGCGTTGAGTATTCGACTCTGGCTGTAAAAGTCGCGCCGGGCCATCCTAAGGATTCTGGATTCAATTTTCACGAAGGTGCGCTTCGCAATATATTTTGGACCGTATTCAGTGAGCTAAATTGGAGCACGTCATTCGGAAACCTAGTGGCCGGCGGCCGCTATGAAGCACCCGAGGCCTTTAAAAGTTCCTTCGTGCCACGAGTGGGGTACACCAAGGCTTGGGATCAGTTACATACAAAATTGATGTACAGCCAATCGTACCGGGCCCCGGCGGGAATTCTTCCCGATCGCGTCTCGATGAAGGGTGATAAGTTAAGTCCTGAGATCGCAACCACAGTCGAGGCTGAGGTCGGCTACAAGTTCAACAAGACGTCGTTTGCTTCACTGAACGTCTACAATGTGAAGATCAAAGATCCGCTCGTCTACATTCCGGCGGCGACCGGCTACTATGCCAACAACGGAAAGTTGGGCACGCGCGGATTCGAAGCGGAGTACCGCTATCTCGGCAGTCCGTTTGAGCTGTTGTGGAATGCCGCCTATTACAAACGCGCTGACTCTGACTTTCCGGCATTCGACGTGCCCGGGCACGACGGCAGCTTTATCGGCTTTGCGAACTTTCGCTCAAACATGACGGGCGGCTACAAGATCACGCGGCAGTTGAGCGTGCACCCGAGCCTATCCTACTATGGCAAACGCTATGCCCATAGACTCACGGGCGAGCCGATCCACGAGTACGATCCGCAACTCGTCAGCAATTTGAATTTTCGCTATCAGGATTTATTCCTGCAAGGGCTAGAGGCGTCGTTTGGAGTGATGAATCTTGGGGGAGCGAGCACTTTTATTCCGCAGGGATACGACAATGGGTTGGCGCCGATGCCTTCGAGTTCGAGGGCGTACAATTTGATGCTTTCTTATCA
>JAYWAE010000216.1:0-5071 GCA_043782715.1 Pseudobdellovibrionaceae bacterium
GGCAGCCGATTCACAAACTTTCCACTGAAGAGCAGAAGTTTCTCGACAACGAAGTCGATACGCTGTGTGAAATGATCGACGACTACAAGATGTATAAAACCAAAGTGATGGAGCCCCAGGTTTGGGAGTACATCCGGCGCAAGGGCTTCCTTGGAATGATTATCCCTAAGGAATACGGTGGCCTCGCGTTTTCACATTCGGCTCATAGCGCGGTCATTCAAAAGATTTCGTCGCGTTCGATCGCAGCCGCGATTTACGCCATGGTGCCCAACTCACTTGGCCCGGCCGAGTTGCTCGTGCGTTATGGAACCGACGAACAGAAGAAGCGCTATTTGCCCAAACTAGCCAATGGCGATGAGATTCCGTGTTTTGGTTTGACTGAGCCGATGGCCGGCAGCGATGCCGGCAGCATTACCTCTGAAGGTGTGCTTTTCAAAGGTGAAGACGGGAAAATTTATGTCCGTTTGAACTGGAACAAGCGCTGGATCACGCTGGCTGCGATTTCAACTTTGATCGGCTTGGCTTTCAAATTACGCGATCCAGAAAATCTTCTTGGCCGCGGCGAAGACCTCGGCATCACGTGCGCACTTATTCCATCGATTTTAAAAGGCGTGGTCATCGGTCGGCGCCACGATCCGCTGGGAATTCCGTTTCACAATTGCCCGACTCAGGGCCACGACGTCGTGATCGGCGCCGAAGAGCAAATCATCGGCGGCACCAAAATGGCGGGACATGGCTGGCAGATGCTGATGGAATGTCTTGGCGCGGGCCGCGGAATCAGCTTACCCGGTCAAAGTGCAGGCGGTACCAAACTGGTGGCGCGCGTTGCAGGCAACCATGCCTACATTCGCAAACAGTTCGGTTTGCCGATCGGAAAATTTGAAGGTGTCGAGGAGCCATTGGCGCGCATCGCCGGTGCGGCCTACTATATTGAGGCTCTGCGGCGCTACGTCTTGAGCGCTCTCGATCAACATATTTCACCGCCTGTAGTCACTGCCATCGCGAAATTCAACGCCACCGAGGTGGGGCGCCAGTCGATGAACGACGGCATGGACGTGCTCGGCGGCGCCGGTATTTCTATGGGCGAACGCAACACGTTGGCGATCACCTATATTGGCATGCCGATTGGAATCACGGTTGAAGGTGCCAATATTCTCACGCGTACACTTATGATTTTCGGCCAGGGCGCTTTGCGTGCGCATCCTTTCGCCTTCAAAGAAGTGAATTCCATCGAACGCAACGACCTCAAAGGTTTCGACGGTGCGTTTTGGGGCCACGTCGGTCACATCGTGCGCAACTTGATCCGCTGTGTCGTGTTGAGCTGCACCCGCGCTTGCTTTGTATGGTCTCCTGTCGGCGGCCCATCGCGGCGCTATGTGCAAAAGTTGAATTGGGTTTCGGCGTCGTTTGCCACCATGACCGATTTGTCGATGGGCATGTTGGGTGGAAAACTGAAAATCAAAGAGAAGCTCACCGGCCGTTTCGCCGACATCCTGTCGTGGATGTTCATCGCCGTCGCGGTGATCAAACGTTTCGAAGAAGAAGGCCGCCGTCGCGAAGACAAAATCTATCTCGACTTTTCGATGGCCGTGGCCTTCCAAAAAATCCAAGACGCATTTGACGGAATCTTTGCGAACATGGATGTAATCGGCGTGTATTGGCTATTCAAAGGCCCGATCCGTTGGTGGTCGCGACTCAACTTTGTTGGTTTGTCTCCGACCGACCGGCTCACGCACCGGGTGGCGGCTTCGCTCATGGGCAGTGAGGAGCAGCGCGACCGTTTGACCAAAGGCATTTACATGCCGACCAAGCCAGGTGAGTCGATCGCGCGTCTTGAGCATGCATTCAAGATGATCAAGCAAGCTGAAGCTGTCGACGGCAAAATCCGCGCTGCGGTCAAAGAGCGCCGCTTGAACAAAAAGTCGAAGACCTTGCTCGACGATGCGCTCAAGGCGGCCGTGATTACCAAACAAGAGCAAGAACTTTTAGCGGAAGCCGAACGCCTGCGCTACGACGCGATTCAGGTCGACGACTACTCGCCAGAAGAGTATTTGAATTTCACTTGGAAGCAAATCGGCGAGCCCCGCCCCACCGGCAGCGGAGCCAGTGCCCCCGCAGGCGGCGTCAGCAAATCGGCCATGCCGCGTTCTTAAAGAGCGCGCTAGCTAAACACCTGTCATTGTTTGGAGTCGAAGCGATCGATTTTCGTCGACGGCTCCGACTTGCGCAGGTCAGTTACGCGGCCGCGGCGTTTGCCCTTTTCGTAATATTCTCCGTCGACGATTTGAAAGCGAATGCCGTTGGCGTTGTTGCCGATTTTCATAAATGAAGTCGGTGTTCCGCGAAAAGAGGGAGCCGGAGGCGGTGGCCGCTCACCTCCCGGAGGGGGCTGGCCCGGCATACCAAGGCTGGGCATCTGCGGACGAATCGGCATGTCACCTTCGAGCTCTTCGATCTCATCATCCTCAAGATCATCGCCTATGCCCATCGGCGGTGGCGGTGGCGGCTGAAAGCGCGCGCCTGGAGGCTCCTGAGCTTGCGCGGCACGCGGTCCACACAATTGAGAAGCCGGCCAAATTAAGGCGAAAACGAGCAGCCACGACTTGAGTCTGTGATAGGTCCAGTCCACGTTACGATTCTCTCACATATAGTCGAAGAGTGAAACATGAGTTCCGCTACCCGTAAAACTGAATGGAAACTCGAGGATTTGATCGCTCTGCTCAAGGGCTTTTCAGCACTCGCAAGTTTTCCTGAAAATCTGATTCATGAGCTCGCGCAAGCCAGTGAAATTCTAGAACTCTTGCCGAACACGCAGATTTTAAAACAGGGGCAGATGAACGAACATCTCTACTTTTTAATCGAAGGCCAAGTCGGGATTTACGTGGATGGCGGCCGGGTGTCGAAGATGCAAAAGCACGGCGATCTACTCGGCGAAATGAGTGTGATATCAAATCATCCGGTAGGTGCTACGATCCTGACGGAAGGCCCAGTCTCACTGCTCCGCCTCGACTCCAATATTTTTCTCGACAGGCATCGCCCCGAACGCGATCACTATCTTTCGATTTTGTACCGGATATATGCGACGGTGCTCTCGGAAAAACTCAATCTCACCAATCAAAAGGCCAAGCACTTCGAAGAGCTGACTGTGCAATTGACGGCCACGCAGACCGAACTGCAAGAGACCAATCAGAATTTGGAAAAGAAGGTGGACGAACGCACCCAGCGCCTCGAACAGCAGAACGCCGCCATGCAGGCGAGCGTGAACAAACTGGAAGAAGCCAACAACAGCAAGCGCGGCTTGTTTCAAAAACTAATTGAACTCGATCAAAAACATCTGAGTCCGCTCAAGACTTTTCTCGACGAAGTCCGCAAGCGCCATCCCGATGAGGCCTCAGTAGTGGAGGCCCGCCGTGTTGTATTCGACGTGCAGCAGTTGCTTGGGCCCATTGCCAGCCAATATTCAGCCGAACAGGCAATGAAAAGCAAACGCGTGCTCTTGGCGGACTCGAACAAAAAACAGCAAATGATCGCGAAGATGGCGCTCGGTGGTAGCGGCGTTGAACTCGATACGGTTTCGAGCACAGCAGAGGGCCGTATTAAGTTGGAGACCACGGCGTATGATTTGATCTTCATGGATACGGCCACGCTCGATCTCGGTGCATTCGCCAAAGAAAAACTGCCGGCCGTTAACTTGGTGCTGATGACCTCCGACGACGTACCCAGCTATTTGGGAGCACTGAAAGATCTCGCCCTTTTGCCCTACATTGTTTCACGCGATGACAATGACCGCACATTTACGGTCAAAAATATCATGACCACCGTGACCAAGCTTCTCTCGCAAGACTTCTTTGGTCTGGAGAAATACATGAGCTGGGGCGTGGATGTGCAGAGCCTTCCCGTGATATCAAGCAAAGGCCGCGCCGGTATTATTCAAGAAGTGGATAACTATTTCGGCAAGGTCGGCATCCGCCGCGTCAATCGCGAGCGCATTCACGTGGTGTTGGAAGAGATGTTGATGAACGCGGTTTACGATGCCCCAACCGACATAGATGGTAAGGCCCTCTACAATCACATCGCGCGCACTCAAGAACTGGTTCTGAAACCCGAAGAGCAGGGGATTGTGCGCTTTGCGACCGACGGCATGCTGATTGCCGTCTCCGTGCAAGATCCGTTCGGTAGCCTCAAGGGCAGCACGATCCTCAAGTACCTCGATGCCAACTATTCCGGTATGGCCGCTGACATCAATACCAAAGAAGGCAAAGGGGGTGCGGGGCGCGGCTTGCATCAGATTGTCGAGAACGCCGATCTCGTGGTATTCAATGTCGACCCCGGCAAAAAGACCGAAGCCATCGCACTGTTCAACGTCGAGGTCAAAGAGGCGGCTCACCAAAACTCGAGCTTCCATCTCTTTATCAAATCCTAAACTACTGAAATCAATGGCCTATATTTCATTTGCATCGGGCCGCGCCAAATGATAGCTATAGTTTCCTTTAGTTCAAATTGTAAGTAGCGAGAAAGAAATATGAAAACAGACATTCACCCCGAATTCCGCCCGGTCGTATTTAAAGACGTTTCTTGTGAGTACGAGTTGCTCACGATGTCGACCGTGAAGGCGAAAGAGACCATCACTTGGGCCGACGGCAAAGAGTATCCGCTGGTGAAAGTCGATATTTCGAGCCAATCACATCCGTTTTACACCGGAAAACAGCGCATGATCGACACCGAAGGTCGTGCCGAGAAGTTCCGCAAAAAGTACGGCAAAAAGTAATCTCTTACATTTTACCTTGGCGGATAAACTCCAGACATTCCTGGTATCCGCCTTTGAATGCGATTTTTCCGCCACGTCTTGCCAGGTGCTGCGCGTAGAGCGGGTCGTAATAATACACGAGTAATTTTTCAATCCAGCCGCGATTCAATTCCAATTTTGCCGATTCGAAAAACGCCTGCTCGCTCGCCGCCATCAGGCCGAGAATTTCTACGGACCGCTCGCCTCCCAGTCGCCGGTTGATATTGTTGATGGATTGGCGAAAGCCCGCGAAAACGGCGCGCGCTTGGGCGCCGCCTTCGCGTC
>JAYWAE010000217.1:0-1902 GCA_043782715.1 Pseudobdellovibrionaceae bacterium
GCGCCGGCGGTCAACCTCCCCCGATTCTACCCTATATTCAGGTGCCGTCGATTTACAATGCTCCCGGCACACATCCCTAGTGACCCCCCGCGCTTGAGCAGGTAGCTTTGATCCATGCGCATAGATGCTTGTTATGACAGTCACGTACATTGGGTTGCGGCCGGCGAGTTCGCCATGCGGCTCCGTCTCGAGGGGCTCTCCAGTCCGCAGTCCGTAGATTCCCTCGTTCCCGCCCAGCATCATTTGCGTGGTGAATGGCTGACCGGTTTTGGTTGGGATGAAAACAAATGGAGTGAGAAACCGCACCGGCGTTATCTCGATGCGAAGTTCGGTGCCCAGCCGGTGGCGTTCTCACGTTGTGATGCTCATGCGCTATGGGTGAACACGGAGGCGTTAAAACGTGCGGGGTTGTGGACACAATCCTCGTCCGAGAGCACGGACGGCCGCATCGAACGCGATGCCGACGGGTGGCCGACGGGAGTTTTGGTCGACCGCGCGGCGGACCCGGTCGAAAAACTGATCTCTAAGCCACAAGCATTCGAAGTGCGCCGCCAGTTGCTCAAGGCGACGCAGACATTCAACGAGGCGGGCTTCACTCATATTCGCGACATGACTTGCGACGAGGTTCAGTGGCAAGAAGCGGTTAAGCTCGACGAGTCGGGCCTTTTGACTCTCGCCGTAGAGGAATATTTCTGGCTGCGATCGCCGGCGCAACTTACGGCGATAATCGACTTGGCAGTGCGTGCGCGCTCAGGACAGACACAAAACCTGCGCGTAAAAGGACTCAAAATTTTTCTCGACGGTGCGCTTGGTTCCGAGGGCGCATGGCTCTCGCGCTGCTACCATGGCTCGAACCAGTCGGGCCTTAAACTTTGGGAAAAATCCGCACTCCTTGAGGCGATCGCACGTTGTTGGGAAAGCGGCCTCGAGCCGGCCTTGCACGCGATCGGCGACGAGGCCGCTGCATTTTTAGTCGACACGGCTCTCGAACTCAAAGCGGCCGGTAAGAATGGCCGTCTGCATATCGAGCATGCCGAGCTGATTCGTCCCGAAACTATGGAAAAGATGAAGAGCTTGGCAATCGAATGCCACATGCAGCCCGCGCACTGGTTGAGCGATTCGGCTTGGCTGAAAAATAAAATTGGCGATTTGATCGAGAGCGCCTTTCCTTGGCGCCGTTTGCAAGAGGCCGATATTCCATTCGACTTTGGTAGCGACGCTCCGATCGAACCCGCAAGTTTAGAACGCACTTTTCGGGCCTTGCGTGAATCTGCCGACGCCGGCGTCCCGCGCCTGTTGGGGCTTCCCGCCTCACACATGGGCCATCGCGATCTATCGTGGGCGCCAAACTGCTTTACTTTGCTCGAAGGTGAAGCGCCTCGCCAAGTCGTGTTTCGCGGCGAACACATTCTCTAGTTGTAGCTCGTCGTCGTTTCGCGGCTCTCGTGTTTTTGCGAACCGCGCACGATCAGCACAGCCGCCACGATGCCCACGCCGGCCCAAAACCATTTTGATTTTAGAATGGGAGTGGGTTTGGCCTCGAAGGTAATCGCGGGCACTGCACCGGGAACAGCCTGTGCCACCGGCTTGAAATTCTCTTCCACTGTTTTGGGCCGGTCACATTCGAGGTCCCAGAAAACCCTGTTGGCCGCAAGCTCTTTGGCTTGCGCATGGGGGTGGGGAGAGGCGCAACTACCCTCGGCCCAGGCTATGGTTTTTGGATTGAGACTTGAGATTTCTTGAGCGTCCGTTATCGTCGTCTGCGGCAACCACCGGTCGCTTAAAAATGTCACCCTCACTTTGCCCGGGTAGCGCGTCCAGTTCTCACAGTCGCGCCGCATGCAGCGTTGGCCGTTGATTAAGACTTCATTCCAACCTGCAGCTAGCTTAGAAGGGTTGATT
>JAYWAE010000218.1:0-1899 GCA_043782715.1 Pseudobdellovibrionaceae bacterium
CATGGACGGACGATTCACATGGCCACCTAGATGAGGCTATCGAAGAAGTATAATTTGCATGAAAATGAAAACCGACAAAACCCTATTCCGGATTCTCAAGCACCAACGTCACCCGCGACTTAACCGCACCCAGTGACGAGCCCGCGGCCGGAATGGTGCGTACGACTTGGCCGTGACCTCGCACGTCGATTTGCGCGGCTTGCTCGTGCACGCGGCGTACGGCTTCGCGCAGTGAGAGGCCCATTAGGTTGGGGAACACTTTGCTGTCTTCACCTTCGCCGGTGCTGCTGCGCTTGAGTTCGTCGAGCGCTTGGGCTTGCAACGAATTGCGGCGGCGCTCTACGGTTGAGAACATATTGTTCTCGCTGATTTGCGCGGGCGGCACGCCATTTTTGCGCACCATATATTGCGCGATTTTGGCGAACACCGGCGCGGCGACTTGGGAACCGTAGTAGGCCTTTTTCGGATCATCGACGGCGATGTAGATCACATAGCGCGGAGAATTGGCCGGTACGAACCCGGCGAAGCTCGAGATGTATGCATTGTGCAAATATCCGCCTTTTTTCAGATCCACTTTTTGCGCGGTGCCCGTTTTGCCAGCTACGAAATAGCCGGGAATGCGCGCGTTGAAACCGGTGGACTTTTCTTCGGTCGCGGCTGCGAGCATCAACCGCATTGTGGCGGCTTGCTGTGGTGAGAGTACGCGGCGAATTTCTTCGGCTTGGAATTCTTGCGCCGGCTCGTGATCATGCGGACGCACGGCGTGCACGAGCAACGGTCGCTTGAGCAAACCACCGTTGGCGATCGCGGTGTAAGCTCCCACTATCTGCAACGGTGTCACCGCGATGCCGTGGCCAAAGGCGACGTTGGCCAGCAAATGTGGACGCCAAGGCAATGGATTGAGAATTCCGCGCGCTTCACCGGGAACTTCGATGCCCGTCTTGGCGCCGAAGCCAAAATCCGTCAGGCCGCGCGCAAGCCGCTGATCGCCGAGATCGAAGGCGATTTTGGCGGCACCAACGTTGCTCGAGTAGGCGAGAATCTCGCTCACCGTCAGCCATTCAAACGCGTCTTTTTTCTCCGCCTCTTGGATCCACTTGTCACCGATCTTCATGCGCCCGCCTTCGCAGAAGTAGCGCGTGCCAGGCTTGATCAGCTCTTCTTTTAAAGCGCTGGCGATGACGAAAGTTTTCATCACGCTGCCGGGCTCGAAGGCATCGGTAATTAGACGGTTGCGCCGAATCTCTGGCGAAAAACGTGCTCCGTCATTGAGATCGGCCGTGGGGACGTTGGCCATGGCTAATATTTCGGAAGTCTGCGCATCGACCACGACACCGACGGCCGACGCCGCTTCGAACCGCGCCACGACATTTTGCAGCTCGCGCTCGAGATTGAACTGCGCTTCGTGATCGATGGTCAGCTCGATGTCGGCGCCGTCCGGCACTTCGTTGAGCGAACGGCCGTCGCGCAGCAACGGCCTGCCGCGCGCATCGCGCGGGAGGATCACCAGTTTGAGCCGGCCCTGCAGCAGCTTCTCGTACTGCAACTCCAACCCTTCGAGTCCCGAACCTTCGTTGCCGACAAAACCCATGACCTGCGCCAAAAGGCTGCCGTTCGGATAAACGCGTTTGGGTTCTTCGATAAAGCCCAAGCCGGGCTCGTCCCAATGCTCGATCTCTAATTTTTGTTTATCCGGCATCTGCCGTTTGACCCACAAAAAACGGCGCGAATGGTCTTTCATACGCTTCTTGAGCGGCGCGAAGGGAATGTCGAGATGCTTGGCCAAGCGCTTGGCCAACGCCGGGCTGTTTTGGATCAGCTTGGGATCGGCGAAAAGCGAAAAAGAAGGAATGCTCGCGGCCAGGTCAATGCCGTTGCGGTCGAGAATAGCACCGCGGC
>JAYWAE010000219.1:0-5051 GCA_043782715.1 Pseudobdellovibrionaceae bacterium
AAGGCCGCGAAGTCCGCTGCCGCTGCTAAACCTGTGGAGGCCGGCAAGCCGGCTGCTCCGGGCACCGCCGCGGCCGAGGACAAGAAGGTCGACATCTCCGACTTGGAGAACAAATACTGGGCACCGAAGGACACCGATTTCTCAGTCGTGCAAAACCGCACGTACTCCAAGGATCATCGGTTCATTCTATCGGCTCAGTACGGCATTCCGATCAACGACTCGCATAGCGATGGTTCGTTGTACGGTTTGACAGGTAACTACTTCTTCTCCGAGCGCTCGGGAATACAGCTTAGCTACATCAAGGCCAGCCTGAAGAACAACGAGTCGACCCGCGACTTGGTGAACTTCGCCGGTGGCGGCGTGCAACCGAACCATGACCGGCTCAACAGCTATCTCGGCGTCGGTTACAACTACGTGCCGTTCTACGCGAAGATGAGCTTCATGGGCAGCAAGATCATGTACTTCGACATGGCGATCACGCCCACTCTCGGCATGACCACCTACGATCAAATTCTAGCCAACAGCACCCCTTCGAAATCGGCGCTGACTTATGGGGTCGACATCACGCAGTACTTCTTCTTCAGCCGTTGGCTTGCGTTTCGCGCCGATCTGAAAAATCAATGGTACTCGCAGGAAATTCGCCAGTTCTACAACACCGCCGGTGTCGCCAAAGAAGGCGATAAGGTGAAGGACAAGATGTATCACGACAGCTTGTTCATGATCGGCGCTACGGTTTTCTTTTGGTAAGTTACGAGGGGAGAGACCATGAAGTCTCGGATTGCAATAATTACGGTCGCGACGCTGATGGGCTTTCAAGCCTACGCGCGCATCACGGATACGGTCGACACTGGAACAGCGTCGACCTGGGAAGTGCTCACCGTCAAGGTGAAGACGACTATCGAAGGTTGGTTGGGATACTTCAGCAAGGAAGAAACGGACACGCAAGTAGCCGGAACGCCTGAAAAGGGCGGGGCAGCTGTAGGTACCGGGACGACAGATCGGTCCCCGGGCAAGCAGTCGTCGGCACCTGGTAACAGTGCGGCTACGGACAATGGTGCCGCTACTGAGGCTTCCGCTAAAGCTGTCGCGCCGGTTGCGGCCGCGCCTGTAAAGGCTTCGCCTGCTCCGAACGAAGCGGCTCGCCAGTTGAAGCGGCAGGCTTTGTTTGAGTCCAAGGCTTCCGGTAGTTCGCTTAAAGATGTCCAGGGTGCTCGTGATAAGATCAAGGCCACACCCTTGTTTAAAGTCGCAGCTCCCGCGCGTGCTGGTAAATCCAAGTTGAACAAATCAAAAGAGGGTGTGCCGGTTGCCAATTGGCAGCAGGTTAAGGTGACCAAGTCGGTTCCTCATCTGGATATTGGGCGGGAGTCGCAGATTTCGCGTGAGGATTTTCAAGTTGGCGCTCTTTCTTGGGGCGTGCAGAAACCTACCGAATTTAAACGCCTGCCTTCGCCTAAAGCGGTCGATGGCAAAGAGTTGAAGACCATCGCCTCTTACAAGACCAGCAAAGTTCTTGGACCGCGCGGGTTGCAGGCGAATATCCGCACTGTCGGCAAGCCTCTGAGCCAAGAGCAAGTCGACAAAGTGTCTTTTAAAATCACCGACGTGCCGGCCTACAAAGACCTGGCGTACAAGCCTTTGTCTGAAGAGCAGATGAAGATGGTGGCCGCCTTGATCTTGTTCGAAAAGGGCAATCACTGTCATATGATCATGGGCTTGTTTCATCAGCTGGCCTCGGCTGAGAAAACCAAAATCGAAGCCACCTACCATTTGGGTGCGTGCGCGGCCGATTTGAAAATGCACCAATCCGCTTTCGACAATCTCTCACATGTGATCGCGAGCGAAGACAAAGAGTTTGCACCATTGGCATTGGCGGCGCTGGCCAAAGATCTGCCGCTGATTTATGAGAAGGAGTTCTTCAAAGTCTTCAAAAATCTCAAAAACGGTAAAGCGCTACTGACGCAAGAGACTCAAGACGTAGTCTACTACCGTCTGGCAAAGGGCGCCTATCGCGCTGGAGACTTCAAAACGTCGGGCGCCTATGCCGAGTCTGTCCCCGTCACCAGTGAATACAGTGATGATGCGCGCTTCCTCAGCGGTATGAACAGCTTCGCGCTTGGCGACAAGCCGGCGGCGCTGCGCAAGCTCATAGCTCTCTGGGCGACTGTGGAGTCGAAGAAATCCGTGGCCAATTCCAACATTCGTGCGCTCACCAGCGTCAATTTGGCGCGCATGTACTTCGCGCAGAAGAAATTCGACAAGGCGCTCGAGCATTACATGCAGGTGCCCAAAGACCATCCGCTGTGGGTGCAGGCTTTGATCGAGCAAGGCTGGACGCAAGTGGCGATCGAGGATTTCTCCGGGGCGATCGGCAATATGTACTCGCTGCATTCGCCCTATTTCAAGGCCGTGTATCAGCCGGAATCGTTTGTCGTGCGCACCATTGGTTATCTCAACATCTGCCAATACGGCGACGCCTATCGAACGTTGTCTTTCCTCGAAAAGGACTATCGTGAATGGTCCGGCAAGACCAGCCACTATCTCGAGATGAAAAGTAAACCCATCGATATCTACACCACGGTGAAGAACTATATCCGCGGAAAGAGCGACAGCGACGTGGAAGGCGTGCCGTATCAAGTGTGGCGCGAGATGGCGCACAGAAAAGACTTCCTCAACGTGCAAGTCGCGCTGAATGACAAGTCGGACGAGAGCAAACGCTACGAAGGCGTCAACGAGAAGATCAAGACTGAGAAAGCGTCGATTCGCTGGCACGCGGATCAAGCCAAGAAGCGTTTTGACGAATGGCGCGGCAAGATCGCCAAAGCCAAGGCCAACAAGACGGACCAGAAGAATATGGATCAGTGGAACGCGAGCCTCAAATTGGAAAGGGATCTCACCGTCGGCTACCGCTACCAGTTAGCGATTCTTGAGCTCAGCCGCCAGGGCTACCTCGAATTCCAAAAGCGTTCGCAGGGCAAATTGGACACGGAATCAGTTACGCTTTCCACTAAGGCTGGCGAACTATTGCTTGGCCACGCCAAGAGCATGCAAAAGGAAATGTCGCGGGTTTTGGAAAACAACGAATTTCTGCGCTACGAAGTCTTCTCTGGCTCAGGCGAAAACATTCGTTATCAAGTGGCCGGCGGCCAGGTCGACGGTTCCTCGAACCGTGTTCCAGCCCATATCAAACCGACTAAGATGATGAATTGGAGCTTCGACGGGGAGTTCTGGGAAGACGAGATCGGCAGTTACCGGTCCAGCTTGCAGAACAATTGCCCAGCGGATCCCAGTATTCAAAGAGCCGACCGCGTGCCGGCTTCCGCCACTCCGGCGGGCGAACAAGCACGCCACTCTGACGAAGATGAAAATTAAAGGAGATATTTATGAAAGCACTTAAACTCACGCTGATTCCGATGCTGGCTCTGAGCCTGACGGCCGCGGCCAAGACCGATGTCAAAGGTTCCTTGCAACAGTTGAAGGCGAACGAAGAGAACGCCAAGGCGAACAAAAAGCAGTACGACGAGAACGGCGAAATCGCTTCGAAGAACATCGTCGAAGTGACCGCCGCCATCAAACAGCTGCGCGAACAAAAGCAGCAGCTGCAAGGCAACTCGCAGAACCTCGACAAGAACCGCGCCGTGCTCGAGAAGATGCGCGAAAAGCTGGCCGATTACAGTAAAGAAGAAACCGCTCAGATGAAGAAAGAAGATGCCGAGATCGCGCAGCTCAAAGCCACGCTCGACAAGCTAGAGGCCAATAAGCATCAGCGCGAAGAGAACATCCAGGCGTATCAGCAAAAGATCGAAGACGTCGACAAAGAGAAGGCCGACTGGGATTCGCAAAAGACGGCCTTCACGGCTATTCAAAAAGAAATCGACAGCAAAGAGACTAAGGCCATGGCGGAACGCGAGAAATGGATCGACAAGCGTAAAGGCTACCGGGTCGAGGGCGCCAAGTGGGACAAAGAGTCCGAAGTCGCCGAACAGCATCGCGTGAAGTTCGACAAGCTGAAGAATTAAGCGAGTTTTGAAACTGCAGTGATTCAAGTTCAAGCGGGACGTTGGCGGGGGTAATATGAATAGAGAAGATCTGGTTTCGATCCTTGTTCCGGCATGTGTGGTTTCCGCTTGCCTAGGCGCTTTCGGAACCTATTTCTATCTTGGCGCCTCCAAAAAAGCTCCACCCGTAGCCAGCGCGCCCGCGGCCGAACCTGCCCCGGCCCAAGCCGCTAAGGCGGCCCCGCTCGTCGAAGCACCTGGTTCAGGCTTGTCGACCATTCAAATGATGCGAATGGATCCGGCTGGATTTTTGAACAAGACAGTCAAACTCTATGTCTACTTGAAGCCCACGGACTATTTCAATTATGGCTACCGCACGGCCCGTGACTCGCATTTCGGGTTCGAAGCTTGCGACGGGGAAGGCAATCGCCAGAACTGCGCCAATTTTTATATCGTCAAAGACAAGGGGCGCGAACTGCTGCAAACGGTATTGGCAAACGGCGGTGACAAATACCACGGTCCTGTTTCGATTATCGCCTCCAATTTGAAATTCCGTTATGAATCGGCATCCTCGGAGTTATTCGAAATTTTAGATTATAGAATCGGAGAGGACAAAGCGCTCTCAGCGGCAGGATACACGGTGCCGGATTTATTCACCCAGATGGGTATTGTGGTCACCAGACTTGAGACGCGCTGGGAGGCGAGAGATCAGCAATCCTACGAAGGGCCGTTGTGGGTGCCCGTTGTCCGCTTGTACTTGAAAAATTCAGGTTCGCTCTCGCTACGAGATCTCGAACTTGACGGAAATTTTATTTCATTGAAAAACAACGAATCGTTTGGCACCGGTTCGGGCAGCCTTTCCTATCGCGAATCACTCGAGCCCGGTCAAACCCGCTTTCTCGACGTGTCGGCGAGCATCGGCTATCGCGGAAGCCCGCCTTATCCACTGCCTGAGATCAAAGCCGACTTAATTCTAAACAAGGGCGAGCTGGGTTCGGTGACGTTTACCGGAGAAAAGATGGACGTGACGTCGGTCAAATTGGAAGCGCTGAA
>JAYWAE010000220.1:0-5046 GCA_043782715.1 Pseudobdellovibrionaceae bacterium
TGCGCCCACGACTGGGTAGCCACCGAACAGGCAAATCCACGGGCCGACCATCACGAATGGGAAAAACAAAATGGTGGCGATCGCCATCGGGATATTGTATTCGACGCCGGCGAACGCGTTTTTGATCAATCCTTTAAACACACCACGAAAGCCTGGCTGCCAACGGCGGCGTACGCGATCAAGGCCGACTGCGGCTCCGCAGCGCATGCCCATCGAGCGCATCAGCAGGCCCATGCGCATGTCTTCGGCCACCTCCAAATGCAGAGTGCGGTGGCCTTGGCTTTTCTCATAGGCTTCGCGGGTGAACAAGAGGAAGGCGCCATTGCCCATGAAGTTACGGCCGTTTTTACGATGCAGCATCCACGGGCGGGCGGCGAAGAAGATCAGGAACAAGCCGAAGAGTAGAAGATAGGCGGCTTCGAGCAAACCTTCGTATTCCGGTTCTTCGACCAGCGACATGAAGTCGAGGTTGTTGCGCTTCATCCAAGTGACCGACTCCGCCAGCGAATCGGGGTGAAACTTGACGTCGCCATCGGTAAACAAAATATATTTTGCGTCGGGCATCGACTGAAAGCCGCGGCGGGCGCCGCTCCAGCACGCGTGATTCTTGCCCAGCCAGCCTGCGGGCAGGTGTTGAATGTCGACTGCTTCGATGCGATCGGGATGCCTTTTTTCGACTTCGCGTATGCACTCGAGAGTGCGGTCCGTCGATCGGTCGTTGACGGCCATGACCTTATATTGATTGAACCCGTTGAGCTGGGTCAGGCTTTCGAGGCCGGACGCGACGGACTCCTCTTCATCTTTAGCCGGCACGACAATGAGCAGGCCGCCGTCGACTTTCTCCCAGCCGAGTGAGCGGAGCTGGGGGAAGTGCTCGTTATGCTCCCGCAGATAACTATAGAGCGTGTAAATTACGTAGGCCGCGAGCAGGCCTTGTAAGATCGCGAAGTAAAGCATCGGTTATCCGCCCGCGTGAGTGAGGTTCTCTTGCGTAAACACCTGGTCTTCGACCGGACCGTCAAAATTCGCATCGAGAAAACGCATCGTGGTTTTGGTGCCGGGTTTCTTGATCACGGTCATCGTCAGCGTCGAGGGGATCGTGTGCTTACCGTATTTTTTGACATCGCTTCCGTCCATGACTTTGAGCAAATCGCCGTGCTCGGAGTAAAACTCCTGGCGCAGATTGACGGCGTCCTTGGTGCGAATCCATAAACGCACTTTACCCCATACGACCGGCGCATTTGGCTTTGGCAGGCACGTGACTTTCATGACCTTCTCGCCACGCAGTTCATCTTCGCCGTCGAGTTGGTGGGTGTAGTCGCGCGAGAGGCTGCTGGTTTTGATCAGATCGTCATTGGTGAAGTCCGAACCCATCCAGCTCTGTAACATCATGCTCGGAGGAATGCGTACAGTGCGGCCGACGTTGGGCAGGTACTGCCAAAGATTCAGTCCGAGGCGCAAGCTGCCGGTATCGCGGTCTTTAACCGGCTCGCTGATTTTAACCAACGCTTTGTCGCGTTTCCACTGCCAGAGTTTGAACTTGAGGTCGCGTTTGCTCGACTCGCGTTCAATACTCATCGTGACGTTGGCTACTAGCGAGTTGCCCATGGCATTCTGTTCGGCGGCCTCGACCAGTTTCAGCGCACGTGGATCCGAGGCCGTGGTCAACGGCTTGTC
Organism: Pseudobdellovibrionaceae bacterium; assembly: GCA_043782715.1. Lineage (GTDB taxonomy): Bacteria > Bdellovibrionota > Bdellovibrionia > Bdellovibrionales > UBA1609 > JALHOQ01. The sequence continues at coordinate 1,678 of JAYWAE010000220.1, forward strand.
ACCCGCAAAGGCGGCGGCGCTAAAGCTAAGGAAACAAATGACGGAGCACATCGTAATTTTTTTGTTCATAGCGAGAATCAGCCTAAGCCCGTTGCAACTAAAAATCATGGGAATTTTTCCGCGATCCGGTTAGATTCAAGTCCTGATGAATGACTCACGTGCTTTAATCCTCTCGAATGTCTCACGTATTTTCGCTGGCAGCCCGCCCGTTGAGGCGGTGAGCAATGTGTCGTTCGAGTTGTGTATGGGCGATTTTGCGGCGCTCGTGGGGCCCAGTGGCAGCGGCAAAACCACCCTACTCAACCTTTCAGCTGGACTCGATACACCGACCAGTGGCGAGGTGCGCATTGCCGGCCGCCGGCTTGGCGAACTGAGCAAGCATGAAACCGGATTGTTCCGGCGTAAACATGTTGGATTTGTATTTCAATCCTACAATTTGTTTCCGGCGCTGACCGTGTTGGAGAACGTAGAGTTTACTTCCGTCGTACGTGGCGACGAGCGGGTTGCGCGCCGTGAGCGGGCGCGCACGGCTTTGCAGCAGGTGGGCCTGACGGAGAAGATCGGATTTTTTCCCGATCAGTTGAGCGGCGGCCAGCAGCAGCGGGTGGCGGTGGCGCGCGCTTTGGCCTCGCAACCCGACATCGTCTTCGCCGACGAGCCGACGGCCAATTTGGATTCTAAAACCGCACTCGATTTGATTGCACTCTTCGAGCAGCTCAATCGCGATCTGGGAGTGACCTTTTTATTTTCCACTCATGACCAACGTCTAGTCGAGCGAGTGAAAACCGTGTTCCGTATGAACGACGGGCGAATTGGCGAGACGTCCTCAAAAGTCGTAGCGGGCGCCGAACAAAACTTGCGTGGGCACGAAGTGACGTGAGAGTTCGCCGTCGTCGCCGCCTGCCGGCAGACGAAATTCTCCAGTGAGTTCAAAATCGTTACCTGCAGAATAGATCGCTTTCAAATTCAATAGCTGACTTGAATCGACCAAATTAACTAGATCACCCGCCTGTACTATCCATAGAGGTCCGGGTTTGTATTCGACTCGCCCGAAAGCATAAGCACGGGCCGACAAAGGCCGGAAGCGCGAAGGAGTCAGGAAAAAGTAGTCGCGTTTGTAACTCGCCCCGGATTCCAAATAAAGAAACTCTGTAAGCGCGCTCAATTTTTCAGTGAAAGCGCGCTCGGCCCCCAAGCCGATCTGCGCGCCATCGCCGGAAAAGGAAATTTCTTCGAGCTTGAGCGACGTGCCGCCCGCGTCCTTCACCAGCGCCAAGCCAAAGGCTCCGCTCTGCCACCACTCGCCACCGATCGCGTGCAACTCGAGACCGTCTCCAAACCAGCTTAACTGTGCTACGCGCGTCGCTCCCGCGGCCCGCGCGTCGCGCTCCTCGATGTCCATGGCTTCGATCAACCACTCTCCGCGCTGCACGCGCATCGACACCTGGTCTTGATTGAAAGTGCGTAGCGGTCCGTAGTCGGTCATCAACGGGCGCGAAAATTTATTCCACACGGGAAACACGCTGAGCACGCCGAGACTCACGGGCTTACGGCCGACTGAAAGTTGCGTTCCCGATACACGGTAAAGAAAATTTAAGCGTTCCAAATCCAACGTGGACTCATTTTTTCGGCCGGAGTCTAGTTTCTTGTGCAGATCCATTAGACGTGCGGGAGCGCGCACCCCGGCGCGCATTTCCGGACCGAGTGGTTCATCGGACTGAAGCGCGCGCAATTCCGGCTGAATTTCAAATGTGGAGTCACCGAGGCTGAGCGTGAAGCGGGTGTTGGCGAAAAAGTAGAGGTTGCTCTGTTCGGAATTTGAGCCACTTATATAAGACGGATTTGCCAATGCGGATGGATACAAAGCGATTTCACTAACACGATCGACGTGAGGACCTGCGGCAAAAGCCGTCCCAAGGTTTAGAAAAATTGTGAGTATAAAAATTTTTCTCGTCATACTTTCGTATCATTCATGTTTGTAATCATTGCGAAGTCCAACGTTAGACACACAGCTCAGCGCAGGCGATTTAGCGAAATCATTCACGAAATACAAAATGGGTGCAAGAATTCAAAAAATTATTCTTTGGAGAATTTTGTTTATGCATTATTCTCATTTCAACTTTCAGATTCAGATAAAGTCTTTTCACGGAAGGAGGGACACATGGAACGACGAGTAAAAATCCGCGCTATGGGCGCGTATCTCCCAAAACGGGTTGTCGAGTCAGTCGAGCTCGATGAAAAACTAGGATTGCCCGCGGGAACTCTCGAAAAAATGTCAGGCGTGTCATCACGCAGGTATGTCAGCGAGGACGAAACCAGCTCCAGTATGGGGGCAATGGCTTGTATGTCCGCGCTGGAGAATTCACATCTCCGTTATGAGGATGTCGATGCGGTCGTTTGTGCGAGTGGCACTTACGAGCAGCCGATCCCTTGTACGGCGGCGCTCATTCAGAGGGCGCTGGGCAAGCAGGAGTCGGGCACGGCGTGCTTTGATATCAACTCAACTTGTTTAGGATTCGTGGTCGGGCTGGACGTAGTCTCGTCGATGATCGAGGCGGGTCGCTGGAAGCGCGTCCTGCTGGTCTCGACCGATATCGCCAGTGTCGGCTTGCCGTGGCACCAGCACGAAGCTTGCGCGCTCTTTGGCGATGGTGCAGTTGCCGCAGTAGTCGAAAAGACCCCGCCGGGCGAAAGCGCGCGCATTTTCGATTGCCATCAAGAGACCTACTCGTCAGGCGCCGATGTCTGTGAAATTTCGGGCGGTGGCACCCGCGTGCATCCCCGTCATCACGACCAGCGCGAAGATAAACGTTTTTTATTTAGCATGGACGGCCGCCGGGTCTTCCGTCAAGCTTCGGAACGCTTGCCGAATTTTCTCAAAGTGTTTGAGAAGAAAATCGGTTTCGGCCTGAGCGATTGCAATATGGTGATTCCCCACCAAGCGAGTGCTTCGGCCATGGAACTGATGCGGCGTAAACTTGGTGTTGAACCCAAGAACTGGATGAATATCATCGCCAATCACGGCAATATGATCGCGGCGTCAATCCCATTGGCCTTTAAGCTGGCATTGGATCAGGGCAAGATCAAACGCGGTGACAAAGTCAGTTTGATTGGAACTTCGGCGGGTTTTTCCATCGGAGCCCTGGCTTTAGAGTACTAGTGTGGAAAAAGTTTTGCTCACCGGAGCCACCGGGTTTCTCGGCCGGCACACGGCTCAAAGGTTGATTCATGAGGGCGCCCAAGTCACCGGACTTGGGCGCAGTCTTTCTCAGGGTAAGCTGCTCACAGCAATGGGTGCGCGCTTCTTGCCTTCGGATCTGGCGCAAGATCCCGACCTCGCCGATAAATTTCGCGGCCACGATTATGTGA
>JAYWAE010000221.1:0-1895 GCA_043782715.1 Pseudobdellovibrionaceae bacterium
TTAGATTAGTGGACACGTATGCATGTGGCAGACACTCCGCTAAGAGCCTAGGGCTGACGTAGATGCCTAGCTGTGGGTATTGCTTTCAGCAAGATATAGAAGGTGGGACGCGAACATGAGGCCTTGCGCCGCTAGGTTCATTTGACCGATGCCAACCAGTCGATGGCTTTGCGGGTTCTTGAACCAACCAATTGCACCAGTGAAAAGAGAAAGCATTGCTTCCTGCTCTGCCGCCGGTCGATCCTTGGGAGCGAGTGGGCCGTCAGCGTTGAAAGCTCTTCGCATCAACTGCGTGCCATAGATGTCGGACCCAAATCTCCCAATCGTGCGCACCTGTATCTCAACCTCTTTGAATGCTGCGAAAACGGCCGAATCATAGTCGCCGCGCAAAAATGAGTTCCATGAACGTTCAACAATAAGTGGGTGAAGAAGTTCTTTTTTAAGGGCCCTATTGCTCAGGTAAGATTTAAAAGCTTCGCGTTCCATTAATCGTAACCCGCGACGAGTGACAAAGTACCACCCCGCAGACTGATCAGGGTCAGGAGCTATCAAACCTTCGGCAGCAAGCCATGCCCAACTTTCGGCGAACACTTTTTTAATCAATCTGAATTGAGGCCCACGATACTTTTCGAGATGCTGCGACGCGAGCACGCCGTTCAATGAAATCAATTCTTCAGTACGCCGATTCAGGCCAATCAAGTAAAGCGCAAGTCCGCCGATCTCTTCAGGCTCTAGCGCTACAATATCGATCAATTCTGGCAGAAGATCCTTTTGGCTCATGATCTGCTTGTTACCTATCTGTTACCTAGGGGCCGATATTCCGTTGACGCGAATCTTTAAGTGATTGAAATCTTGGCGACCACGGCAAGGATCGAACTTGCGACCTAGTGTTTAGGAAACACTTGCTCTATCCAACTGAGCTACGTGGTCAGGCATTCTTAGTGGTAGCCGAGTGCGCGGTGAAGATCAACCTACGCTGATATGTGGCGCCAAAGCCGCAAGCCTTTGGTGGAACTTGGGGCCTTTGAACGTTTCATCTGCGCAACACTCTCATTTCTGTACAGTAGCGCTTCAAGGTTTTCGCAAGGCCTGACGATGAATGGTACTAAATGAGCGGGAAAACGCCGCCGCCGGGTTCCGGTTAGATAGAAGGAGCTTGTATTAAAACAGAACGCGATTTTATTCATGATCTAGCGACCCCCATCTCCGTAGCCTTGATGTCCTTGGAGAATGGCCTTGCCGAGATCGAGGAGTCTGGACGATTGTCGCCTTCCGAAATAGCATCGTTGAAACGACTAGTCGAATCGATCCATCTCATTCGGAGATTAACTGAGGACCGGCGTTCTGAATTGAATCCACCGCGCGCACGTAAGCCGGCGTAGCGCCGTGAAGTAGAATTCAACAGCCAATTATTTAAATAAGTATTGTTTAATTCCCGAAAGGTAGTCATGGCCCGAGACCGTATCTTGTTAATTGAGGATTGCGAAGACCTACAAAGGGAGATCGTTTCTTTGCTGAACAAAGAATACGACATTGAAGTTTGTGGAGACGGTGAAAGCGCTTTATCGCGTATCAAGAATCAAGCCTATGATTTAATAATCGCCGATATCGGTCTTCCGAAGATGGATGGTTATGCATTTTGTGCAGCCCTCAAGTCGGAACAAAATACGGCTCGAATTCCAGTGCTCTTTCTCTCAGGCCGCGGCGACGTTGAGGACAAATTAGTCGGATTTTCAGTCGGAGCTAGCGACTTTTTAAGCAAGCCATTCGATCCCCGTGAACTCAAAGCGCGTATTAAAATTCAACTCATGGGCCGCATTCAAGCGCGTAACGATGCCAAGCATTTTATTATCGGGCCGTTTCAGCTCAATCTGGACACGCGAGTGGTCGTATGT
>JAYWAE010000222.1:0-5040 GCA_043782715.1 Pseudobdellovibrionaceae bacterium
CCGTCGCGGCCGTCGCTCAGGCCACTCCAGCGGTGCCGGCCCAGCCACCGCGTCAGCAGGCCTCCACGGCAGCGAAAGTCGTACCAAAATAGATCTTATTTATACGGTCGCGGGCTTCTGTGCTTCACTCCAGAACTGCAGGCGGTAGAGTTCGAAGTACTTTCCCCGCCGTGCCAGTAGCTCTTGGTGCCGTCCCATTTCGACAATCTGGCCTTTGTCCAAGACCACAATTAAATCAGAGTGCAAGATCGTCGATAGGCGATGGGCGATGATAACACTCGTGCGGCCACGGGTCGCAGCCTCGGTGGCTTTTTGAATGTAGCGTTCGCTGACAGAATCAATATTGGCCGTGGCCTCGTCTAAAATTAAAATATCCGGATCGAATGCCAGCACGCGCGCAAAGGCCAATAGCTGCCGCTCACCCGCGCTCAGGTTTGACCCTCTCTCCTGAATCATGCCGTCGAGGCCTCCATGCTTGCGCAATATATCCTGGCACTGTGCCTGCTCGCTTGCCCAAATGGCGCGTTCACGGGAGACGGTCGAATCGAACAAAGTGATGTTTGACAAAAAAGATCCCGAGAAAACAAAACCTTCCTGTTGCACCACACCCAAGCGGGGACGCAGAGCTTGCGGCGCCAATTCGCGCAGAGAGATGCCATCTATCAAGATATCGCCTTCGACCACGTCGTAGAGCTTTTGTAGAAGCGAAATCAGCGAAGTCTTTCCGCTCCCTGTGCGCCCGACCAGTGCAACGGACATTCCAGGCTCAATCTTGAGGTTGAGTTCGCGCAAGACGTAAGGCGAAGTTTCAGCGTAGCGGAAACTCATGCCGCGCAATTCAATTTGGCCGCGTAGGCGGGCCTGGGGAAATCCGCGCCCTTCGCGGTTCTCCGGCACTTCGTCCAATAGATGAAAAACTCGGTCGGCGCTGGCCAAGCTGTTTTGCAACTGATTGTAACGTTCCAAAATTGTTTTGAGTGGCTTAAAAAATCCCTGCAACAAAAGAATGTAAGCCGTGAGATGGCCGAGCGAAAGGCCAAAACGCTGGTGGAAATAGGCGCCGAGGAACAGAGCCACTGCGAGCGTAAAGATGTTGAACGCCTCGATCACCGGCCACAAAGTCGCGAACAGTTTGACGGTCGAAAGTTGTAAGGTTCGGTATTCATCCGAGAGCCCATCAAAAAATCCGCGGGCTTCGCGTGTACGGTCAAAGAGCTGCAACACCTTCATGCCGCTCAAGCTTTCAGCCGAAAACGCGTTGATCATGGCCAGCTTACGTTTGGTGGCGCCGAACTGTACGCGAATTGTTTTGCTCAGCCGCACACAGATCCAAACCAGCGGCGGCAGAATGATCAAAGTCAGGCTGGTCATCAGCGGAGAAATAAAAGCCAGTGAGGCAAAGATCGAAATCATTTCGATCAAGTTGACGAAGATTGCGGAGAAACCTTGGCTAAAGAGTTCTCCGAGGGCAAATACATCATTGGTCACACGCGTGACCGTACGGCCGGCGGGATTTTTTTCGAAATAGGAAACGGGCAGGCGTTGCACATGTCCTATCAGCTTCTCGCGCACCTCAAATAAAACCAAATTGCCCAGCCGCTGAATGTGGCCGGTTTGCAAATACGATAAAACCGCGCGCACTGTCTCGAGTACGAAGTAAGCGCCCGCAACCCATAAAATGACACTCTGGTTTTTATTTTTGATGCCTTCGTCTATGGCGTAGCCAAAGAGAAACGGCAGCGTCCGCCCCACGCAGACGTAGGCGCCGACGAATGCCAGCGAGCCAAGTACCCGGCGCTTATGGCGCCACAAAAACGGCCAGAGCTTGCGGAAGAGTCGCACAAAGGTCAACTCGAGCGCGATATTGTCTTCGGTGAAGTAGTGGTGGCTCATTTGACCCGCTCCTCCATTTGCATCTCATGTAGAGACTGGTACGCGGAGCACGTCCGCAGCAGTTCTTCATGCCGGCCCGTGGCTTCTACTTTGCCATTGTGCAAAACCAAAATCTGATCGGCTCCGCGCACGCTCGCCAAACGATGCGAAACCACGATCGAGGTCGTGCGTTTCAGCTCATCCTGCAGATGACTTAAAATGCTCTCTTCCGTCTTGGCATCGACTGCACTCAAGGCATCGTCCAGAATCACGAGCCCAGCTCCACGCACCAGCGCGCGCGCCAAAGTCATGCGTTGCTTTTGTCCGCCCGAGAGGTTTACACCGCGCTCACCAACCAGCGCATCGTAGTTGCCGGGCCAGGTTTCGATCTCTTGATCGAGGCGCACATGGCCGGCGGCATCGCGCACATCGTCCAAATCCCAAATTTCCAATCCCAATGCCAAGTTCTCACTGACCTTGCGCGAAAACAAAAACGCCTCCTGCGGCACCAAGCCAATCAGACGCCGCAGGCTAGTGAGCGAGATCTGCTCGACCGAAACCCCATTGAGTAAAATCGTACCGGCAGGCACCGGATACTGACGCGCCAAAAGATCAACTAAAGTCGATTTGCCCGAGCCCGTCATCCCGATGATCCCTAAACTCTCACCGCGATTCAGTTTAAACGAGACGTCCTCAAGTGCCTTCTGCGTCGCACCTGGGTACGTGAATGTAAGCCCGCGCACCTCGAGCGAATTCAGTTCGGAGATTTCCACGCGGCCGGTGTCCGGCACATCCGGTTGAAACTCAAGTACCTCACGAATGCGGCGAAAGGAGGCGCGGCCCTCTTGTACGTTGCCCAGCCCAATACCCATAGCCGACATCGGCCAGATCATGCGCTGAATATATTGATAGAAGGCAAAAAACTGTCCCAGCGTCACGTGCCCGGCAATCACCTCGGGCGTGCCAATGAGCAGAAGCAAAACGCTGCCCAGCGCGACCGGTAACTCGAGCGACGGTCCAAAGAAAGCATCCCAACCGGCAACGCGATCGCAGGCGCGGGTGAACTCCAGGGAATGTTTATTGAACTGCGCGGTTTGGTTGTCCTCTTGCGCGAAACTTTTGATCACGCGAATGCCCGACACGATCTCCTGCGCCGAGCCCGAGAGGTCGGAGAATCGCTCCTGGCGCGAGTGATACGCCTTGTGCAAGCGGTTCAAAATCGCCTGCACGGTGAACGGCACAAACGGCATCAGCGCCAAGCACTGCCAAGTCCAAGACCAAGAGATCGAAATCATCATCGGCAAAATCAAAAACACCAGAAATACACCGTCGAAAAACACCAACAACCCAGGGCCGATGCCCATGCGGAACGAATTGACGTCGTTTGAGATCAAAGTGATAAGCTGGCCAATTTTGCGGGTACGGAAAAAACTCGGGCCGAGCAAAGCCATGCGTTCAAATAACCGGTTGCGCAGATCCTGCGCGACCGTGTGGTGAAAACACGCCCAAAAATAGCGCCACATAAAGCGAAAGGCCGACAAGAACACGATGATCAGTCCAATGCGCCCGACCACCGCTCCGACATCGGCCAACGGCGCGCCATCGGTGATCTTGTCGAGCGTCTTGCCGACCAGCCAGGGCACCAAAGTTTCAAGCGAATTGGTCGCCAGCAAGCAGGTCAGGCCAAGAGTCGCCATGACCCAATGCTTTTTGATATAAAAGCGAAATGGTTTTTCTAAAAGTTCGGATGGAGCATCCGTCATTTCATCCAAGCTAGTAACCCGGACAAAAAAAAGCCAGCCTTTTCAGGCTGGCTTTTCGGGACGCGAACCATGCGTCCCATCAACACTAAGGAGGAAACTAGAACTTGCTGAGTGCCAGAACGTCGAGCTGTCCGCCCGAGGTCATTTTACCTTGCAAAACGCTGGTCTTTTTAGCCGATCCAAGAATCGCCGCTTTGGTCGCGCGCCAATCTGCATTCGGGTGAATGCTCATGTACAGAGCCGCAGCGCCCGCGACATGCGGAGTTGCCATCGAAGTTCCATCCCAAGTGGCGGTCATAAAGCCGGGGATGTCGATGACGGTGTCCGAGTACTTCGCCGAGTTGGTAACGGTCGAGAATACTTTGACGCCAGGAGCGGCAATGTCCACGGTCTTCGCACCCCAGTTGGAGAACGCGCCCAGCGCGCCATTCGAGTCAATGGCCGCAACGCTGATGATGTTTTCGTTGTCATACGACGCCGGAACTCCGGGCTTGGCATCCGTATCGTTGTCATAGCCAACGCCGCTGTGGCCGTTACCGGCAGCAGCCACGAACAGCACACCATGGTTCATGGCGTCGGTGATCGCGTCTTTCAGCGCCTTGGTGTCCGAACCGTTGTCGTCGCCTTCTGAGCCCCACGAGTTCGACAATACTTTGGCGCCGTTTCTCACAGCGTAGCCGATGGCGAGTACGGCGTCGGCGGTCGTGCCCGAGCCTTTTTCCGAGATAAAACGTAGGGGCATGATGCGAACGCCAGGTGCGACGCCCGCAATGCCTTTGCCGTTGTCGGCACGAGCTGCAATGTTACCCGCGCAATGCGTGCCGTGGCCGGGGTTACCGCCACTCATGAGCATATCCATTTGGCTGGCGGTAAGGTCGAAGGGCTTGTTGTCTTTGCCGGCGAAGTCCCAACCGATCACATCGTCAATGTAGCCATTGCCGTCGTCATCCAGACCATTGGCGGATTTGTCGTGGCCTTGGGCATCGGTGCCCATTTCGCCAGGGTTGTGCCAAATGTTATCGACGAGATCCTCGTGCGTGTAATCCACGCCCGTGTCGATCACGGCCACGATGACATCGCTCGCACCTTTTGAAATGCCCCAGGCGCTGGGCGCGCCGATTTGTTGCATGCCCCACTGGCTGCTCGTCAAGGGATCGGGGCCAGAGCCGCCGCTTCCGCTCATCGGGATAGCCGGGTTGTCGGCCGCGGGAGTGTCGCCGATCGGCAATCCGCCGGCTTGGATTTTGCGCATGAGCGCAGCTCTTTGCTTCGGATCGGTAACCTGCCAAGTGGCGTTCAAACGAATGACACTGTTTTTAGTTACGGCATGCACGCTTTCAGCACTCGCCTACCGGCGGGAACTCAGATCGAAGACCTCAAAGTCGCGGGTTGGGTGCACGTCAAT
>JAYWAE010000223.1:0-5035 GCA_043782715.1 Pseudobdellovibrionaceae bacterium
TGAATATTGCTGTCAAATATTAAATTGAAATACGGCAAACTTTTTTTTGAGTAGTCGGTGCGTAGAAGTTGCTTTGGTTCTGCTACTTAAGAATTCAAAGGCACGCAGAAGCTATTTTGGACCTGTTTTTTAAAGGATTCAGAGCCAAGTAGAAGCTAGTTCTGAATCTGCTCCCTAATAGTTCAGAGCCGCGCCGGAGTTTGCGTCTTCGAAGGCCTCATCTGTACGGCCACGTAAATCATCCGTCCATGCGAGTGGCGCACCTCGGCCGTCCGCGGCCGAGGTGGGATAAACTCAAAGCCGATAAATTTTGAGATTGGGAATTAAGACAAAGAATTTAGACAGGGAATGGAAATAGGGGTGAAGACAAAAAATTGCGCACTTGTTTGTCTTGGGTTGCATGTACAACCGGAGACATAGGTATGAGACCCCTTGTTTGTTCCCGATCCCCACCTCTTTCAAAATTTTATTTTTACTTCAACCGATTCTCCGGCCGGATGCCGGAGAATGCTACGTTCTCATGGATGGAAAGGCGACGTGGCCATCACTCATCGGTTCATTTCAGAATTTACTGCGTTTAAGGCGAGTTTCCGGTTGTCAAACAACTGGCTATTGCTCAAGCGAATCAAACAAGTAAACAATCCGAAACCAAATACCTTTCAAACTCAATAAGGCGTAAATTTATTCACACTGAGCGGAAAAGGATCACCGTCGGCCGAACTAAAACCCTCGTAGATGTAGATGCAGATACCGATACCGACAATTGAACAAAAGCCAGAAACCCCGGTATCAGATTCAACCTAGTTCGTCTGTGCCAGCCCTACTAAAAAATGCCCCCTCAGATTCAACCTAATTCCCTATAAAAACCGTGACTTGACGCGGGCCCTAAAACGGCGTTAGGTTGCGCCCATCCGAGGGCCCAAATCGTGTTTTCAGGAATCGTTGAGACCACTGCGCCGGTGATTGCCGCCGTACAAAAGAGCGAAGTCTTGCAGATCCTCATCGAAAGGCCCAACTCTTTCGATGACTTAAGTACGGGCGATAGCATCGCGACTGACGGCATTTGCCTTACGCTTGAAGGCTTCGACGGCGAGGCAATGCGCTTCACTCTCGGCCCTGAGACTTTGCGAGTAACCGGATGGACCATCAATGCGGTCCTAGGGAGGGTAGTCAACTTGGAGCGTTCCCTGCGTCTCTCCGACCGTGTTCACGGCCATCTGGTCACCGGCCACGTCGACGCCACCGCGAAAATTTTGAAACTTAGCCGCCGGGGAGAGACTCTCGCCATGGAAATTGAAACTCCGCAGTCGCTCAAGGCCTTTGTTTGGCCCAAAGGCAGTATCGCAATCAACGGTGTCAGCCTCACCATCAATCAAACCACGCCGGCCGGCTTTACCGTCGGATTGATTCCTGAAACACTTCGCCGCACCAACCTCGGCGAACTGCAAGAGGGTGACACGATCAATCTTGAAGCCGACAATTCCGCCCGCGGTTTGGTGAATTGGGCAATGCTGAATGAACAGGAGCGCAGCCAATGAAGGATCTCAACACGATTCCCGAATTGCTCGAGGACATCAAATCCGGCAAATCGGTGATTTTGGTCGACGACGAAGACCGTGAGAACGAAGGCGACCTAATTCTCGCCGCCGATTACGTCACTCCGCAGGCTGTGAACTTCATGGCCGTCGAAGCGCGTGGGCTGATTTGCCTGTCGCTGCCATCTGAGCAAATCGACCGCTTGAACCTGCCCTTGATGACCAAAGACGACACCAATCGTTCACCCAATCGCACTGCCTTCACGGTCAGCATTGAAGCCGCCAAAGGCGTGTCGACCGGAATCTCCGCCGCCGACCGCGCACTTACCATCAAAGTAGCGTCGAGCCCGAGTGCCGGTCCGCAAGACATCATCGTCCCTGGCCATGTTTTTCCCATTCGCGCGCAAGAGGGCGGCGTGCTCAAGCGCGCCGGCCACACCGAGGCCAGCCTCGATCTCGTGCGCATGGCGGGACTCAATCCTGCGGCCGTGATCTGCGAGATCATGAATCCCGATGGCACCATGGCCCGCCTCGGCCAATTGGTGGAGTTCGCCCAGAGGCACCAAATCAAAATCGGCACCATCGAATCGCTGATTAAATTTCGCATTCAAACCGAATCGTTCCTCACAGAACGCGCGCAGGCGCAGATGCCCTGCCGCTACGGCAATGACTTCCGCATTCACGTTTTCGAAAATCTGCTCGACGGCCGCGAGCACGTCGCCATCGTCAAAGGTAAAATCGATCCCACCAAGCCGACCCTCGTGCGCGTGCACTCCGAGTGTCTGATGGGCGATGTCTTCGGCAGCCTGCGCACGCGCAGCGGCGACTACCTCGATCTCTCGTTCAGGCGCATTGCGGAAGAGGGCAGTGGCGTCGTGGTTTATTTACGCCTCGAAGACATGGGCCATCGCCTGCGCAGCCGCGTGCAAAGTTATCACCAAATGGATCAGGGCGAATCGCCAACCGACGAGAGCCGCAAAGTGTTCCGCTCCGACGATCGCGACTACGGCATTGGCGCGCAGATCTTACGCGCCCTCGGTGTTAGCCAGCTCCGCCTGATCACCAATAGCCCAGCCAAGCGCGTGGGTCTGAAGGGCTACGGCCTCGAGATCGTCGAAGAGATTGCTTTGCCCGTGCCCACCGAACCCCTGCTGGAGTATTAAAGTGTTTCTTCAAGCTTCGCTCAAAGTGAAAGACAAGTGGAAGATCGGCATCGTCACGTCGCGCTTCAATTCCGAAATTACCGAACCGCTCGAGACCGGCGCTTATGAGCGCCTGATGGAGCTGGGCGTGAAGCCCGAGCAGGTGATTCGCGCCCGGGTACCGGGTGCGGTCGAAATCCCGCTCACCGCGCAAGCTCTTTTCGATCGCGAATGCGACGCGGTGATCGCACTTGGTGCCGTGATTCGCGGAGAAACCAGTCACTACGACTACGTCTGCCAAGCCGTCACGCACGGCTGCAACGAAGTCATGTTGCGGGTGAAAAAACCAGTGGTCTTCGGCGTGTTGACCACTGAGAATGAAGAGCAAGCCAAAGATCGCATCGGTGGGGCGCACGGTCACAAGGGCCGCGACGCGGCTGAAGTGGCGCTGGAAATGCTCAACCTGATCGAAATGATTTAAAGGGGCGGGCCTGATGCTTCCAACGGACCCTCAAAACGAAACTAAAAAACGCAGCACAGAGCTGGCGACGGGCGCCGTCATTGCCGCGGTTTTTCTCGTTCTGACGGCCATTGAATTCAAACTTTTCGGCATGAGCCAGAGTTTGCCGTATGCACACTCGATCTTTTTTCTCGGCCTGGTCAACTTTAACATAATACTTTTTCTACTGCTGTTCTTCCTGATCTTTCGCAATGTCGTCAAGATCTTCGCTGAGCGCCAAACCGGCCTCACCGGCCGCAGCCTCAAGGGCAAACTGGTCGCCGCCTTCGTGACGTTCAGCTTCGTGCCGACGGCGTTGATGTTTATCGTGTCGGTGTTCTACATCAACAATAGCTTCGACAAATGGTTCTCCGAAAAGATGGCCGGCGTGCTCAAGAGTTCGCTTGAAGTCACCAACGCCTATTACCTGTCGGCGAAAAAGAAGAACTATCACTTCGCCGAGCGCGTCGCCTCGGAGCTCCGGCAAACGCCGAGCGAAGACTGGGCGCACAAACTGGTGGAATTACGCGGCCGGTACAGTCTCGATGCCGTCGAGTACTATCCGTCACTCTTCGGCCAGCGCATCGTCAGCGTCAGCCCTGAAGAAAATCTGCCCGAGGTACCGCCGCTGTCTCTCGAACTGCTCGAGCGCGGGATCGAAGATCGCAACGAGGCGTCCACCATCCATCAGTTCGAAAGCGGCAATCTGGTGCGGGTGATTTTCCCAGTCGGCCGCACCAAGCAAGACGGTGCGGTGGTGGTTTCCACCTTTATCCCGCTTTCGCTGATCAGTAAAATGGACGACATCGCCGCGGCTTATGAGGATTTTCGCGACGTCAACCCGCTCGAGTACCCAATAAAATCTATTTACATTACCATTCTCGTGCTCATGACCGGCACTATATTACTCGGCGCCACGTGGTTCGGATTTTATCTGGCACGCCAGCTCTCCGTTCCACTTGAAGAATTGGGCGAAGCTTCACAGCGGGTGGCAAACCACGACTACAGCCCGCTCAAGATCACCTCCGGCTCACGTGAGATCAACGAGCTGGTCCGCCATTTCAACCAAATGACGAGCAAATTGGACACGTCTGAGAAGGAAGTCAGCGAGGCCAACTCGTCCTTACGCCAAACGCTCAGCCGCCTCGATGAACACTCGCGCTACATTGAAGTCGTATTGTCGACCGTGAGCACAGGCGTGATTTCGCTCGATCCCGAGGGCGTGATCACCATGGTCAATCGCCATGCCGCCAAGTTACTTGAAACCGCACCGGGCCGGCTAGTCGGCAAGCATATCGCCAAGGTCCTACAAAAAGAGTACTATCAAATTCTCGACAACATGATCCAGCAGATGCGCTCACACCGGGCCGAGAGCATTCAACGCGAGGTGCGCGTGCAGATCCGCGGCCGTTCGATGCCTTTGCAGATGACCCTGTCGTTTTTGACTGACGAAAATCAAACTGAAATCGGCAAAGTCCTAGTTTTCGACGATCTCACGCCCGTACTAGGGGCTCAGCGTGCGGCCGCATGGACCGAAGTCGCCCGCCGTATCGCGCACGAGATCAAAAATCCGCTGACTCCGATCAAGCTCTCGGCCGAGCGCCTGGAGAAAAAATTCGGCCACCAGATCAAAGACGAAGCTTTTCATGACAGCGTCCGCCGCATTGTCCAGCAGGTCGACAGCCTCAAAAATCTAGTTAACGAATTCAATCAGTTCGCCCGGCTACCTAAAACGAGCCCGCAGCCTTCGCATCTCAATAAGATCATCGGCGACGCGCTGGTGCTGTACCAAGAAGCGCAGACAAACACGGTCATTGAATTCCATCCCGATGCGACAGTTCCGATCTTCATTTTCGATC
>JAYWAE010000224.1:0-13244 GCA_043782715.1 Pseudobdellovibrionaceae bacterium
CTCCTGCGCCAAGAGTATGAAAAAATGCTGAAGGACAATTACGTACCGGCCCTAAGCAGCGCCAACTACTACTGGTGCGAAGAGCGCGACACCAAAGGCCTTGGCTTTTATCCTTACTGGGCGAAGCTCGCGCCGGTCGGCCCAAGCGATTGTGGTCCGACCCGTCTGCATCGCCTCGGCCGCGGCCTCGTCAATTCCCTGCGCGATGAGTATCGCCTTTATATGGCCATGATTTTGGATCTCTACGCCAGCAATGCTTCGAATGAAACGATCTATGAATCCAACGTTCCGCACAGAACGAAAAAAGACCCAATGGGTTTCCGCATCTCGCAAGCTACCGCCCAAGCTAAGGCCGCGCTCGATGCCTATGACCAATACTTATTCCGCGCCGTCGACGTAGCGGGGCAGCGGCGTCAGGATGCGGATCTCGCACGCGACGTCGCTGAGCTACGCCTCAAAGAATTCCGAGACAATCTGCTGCGGGTCGAAGACGGTACCGTTTACAGCTACCAGCAAGAGTGGATGAAAATGCTGTTTACGAAAGTCGACCCCATCATCACGCAGACTAAGACTTTCTATTCGGTCCTAAAGGCCTTTGAGCCACCGACCCTCGACGAATTGGCTGCTGGCGCGGTCGCACAAAAATAGGGAAACTTTTCCACGAACAGGGCTCTGCAGGGTTGATTTTACAACCCTGTTTGATCCCACCGGGTGCCTAACTGTATAACCTCCGGTAGAACGTTTCAGGTCAAACTGTACGCCGAGAATTGGCACCGGACGTCCTCAAAGGCTTGTAATTTCAATTAGATTCGAAAAAGGCCCGGAACAGCTCTTGCTAACTAGTTAGGTGTAATTTGACATGTTTAAATCCTTAGGGAGGATCGAAAAATGAAAGCTCTGATCATCATAATGGCTAGCCTGCTCGCAGCCCAAACTTCGACTGCCGCAGTGGTGGAAGCGATTCGTCCGATTGAGGCCACTAAGCCCATCACAATTGAACCGATCAAGCCCATCGAGTCGATCAGCAAGCCCGGTGTTAAGCCGGTTTCGAGCGTTCCCGCTGTCGCGAGCGACCTCTCGAATCAAGGTGCTGAAGCCGCTTCTTGCAAAGGTGATCTCGCCGACCAAATGACGACTGGTACCAATGTGAACGTAGCTCAAGTCCGCGAGGCCACACGCTTCTGGGGATCGAACATCACGCTCGGCAAATGCCAAGGCTCGAACAAAGCCGCCAAAGGCGCCGCCGGTTATGATCCGGAAGCCAGAACTCACCTGTTGAATGCTGAAGTCAATGCAATGAACGATCTCGAGCGCGAGACCGGTAAACGCAGCTCAAACGAAATCCCCGGCTCATTGGCCAAAGCGGATCTCAACAAAGAGTTGGCAGCAGAAGGCGTCGCCGCTACGGTCGACAGCCTCGGCACCGAACAAGGTTGCGGCATCACGAACTCGGCTTACTTCAACAAGTAAGTCTAAAAATTGCGTGATTTGAAAAAGGGACGCCGCAAGCGTCCCTTTTTTTTATTTGAAGCACTCAAAGCTGGTAATGAATCGCGGCGTAGGCTGCGCCGAGTACCCCGGCCCTATCTCCGAGCTTGGAAACTCTCACTTTCGGCAAAAGGTCCACTCCCTCACGATAGCGTTCCATCACTTTGGGCAAATGTGCTTCGGTCGCGGGCAAAAAGAAAGGGGCCGCTTTGGTAAAACCGCCTGAGAGCACGACGATTTCGGGCGCGAAAACCACGGCCAATGAGCGCAATGCCTCGGCCAGCTTTCGTCCATACTCCGCGAAGGCCGCGATCGCCGTCGGCTCGTTTTCTTTGGCCAGTATCAAGCTTTGATTGCCGTCGAGTTCACGGCCGAGGCGCTTGCTCAAGCGGCGGGCGAAGTGTGTGCCGGCCAGGTAAGCCTCGATGCAGCCGTAAGCGCCGCATCCGCAAGGATATTCGCGCGCCTCATTGTTGATGGGAATATGGCTGGCCTCGGGATGCAGCCCCTGCCCCGCACGCACGATTTGACCGTTGGCCACGCAACCGATGCCGACGCCGGTACCGAGCGTAATGGCCACGATGTTGCGGCCGCTTTTGCCGTGCCCACCCTTCCATGACTCGGCCATCACAGCGGCGGCCGCGTCATTCTCGAGAAACACCGGTTTTTTAAATATTTTTTTCAGCCGGGCGACCAGCGGAACCACGCCCCAAGATTTACCTCCGGTAAAGAAATTGGTCGGATCGAGCAGTACGCCACGGCCCGAGTGCAAGGGCCCCGCCGAGGCCACCGATACCGCTTTGTATTTGCCGCCCAAACTCGTGCCCAATTCTTTGAAGTCGGCTAGTAGGCCTTCGAGACCTCGGCTCTGATCAATGCGTTTGACCGTGTGATTGACGATCTTTCCTTGGTCCGTGATCAATGCGGCAAATAGTTTAGTACCGCCGAGATCAAAGCAGAGATATTGCACTGCGGGTTTGGCCACGGAGCGGTTAGTGCAACGGTCCGCTGCCGGAACCCAGCAGCTCATGCGCCATTTGGATCACCATCCGGCGTGTGGCCTCGATGTCGCCGTTGGGATTGTAAACGACCTTGGATTTCATTTCGGCGAGCACTTTGGCCGCATTGCCGTTTCCGGTTGCGCATGCCTCTTCGAGCCGTTCGATGTAGAGTCCCAGTTTGCGCTTGAAATCGCCATACTCGGGTTCATAAAGCCATTGTACTTGATCGATAAATTTTTTGACCGCTTCTTGCTCTTTCACGCTGGCCCTCCCCGGTTTTCTCCAGTAAAGCAAACTTACTTGTGTTCAAGCAAGCGCGAACAAAGGGACGTGATGTGGAAATAGGACCGAAGAGCCAACCGCTGCAGATTTTCGACGCGTGGATGAGCGAAGCCAGGCAAAACACCGCCATCCGCGAAGCGACGGCGATGTCCTTCTCCACGCTCGGGGGCGATGGACATTTGCACGGGCGTATTGTGCTGTGCAAAGAGTGGTCGGACGCAGGGTTCGTTTTCTACTCCAATTACGACTCCAAAAAGGGCCTAGACCTTCAGCACAGTCCAGAGGCAGCGGCGGTTTTCTACTGGGATCCGATGGCGCGGCAGGTGAATATCTCAGGAACCGTGAGCAGGACTTCCCGCGAGGTCTCGGAGAAATATTGGAACTCGCGTCCGCGTGATAGCCAACTCAGCCAATTCACCTCGCAGCAATCGAGAGAAATCGCTTCGCGCGAGGATCTCGAACGAGCTTGGCTTGCCACTGAGCAGAAATTTGCGGGGCAAAACATCCCCTGTCCAGCTCACTGGGGAGGCTATGTTTTGATTCCCGATCGCATCGAGTTTTGGACTGGCCGCCCGAACCGTTTGCACGATCGTCAAGAGTTTCAGAAATCCGAAAATCACTGGACCTTTCGCAGACTTTACCCTTGATCCACTCCCCTGGAATGCCGTGTAATTAACAATAGGGGTCGTGTGCAATACACGGCGCCTAAGTGGGAGCACGGCAAGTGCCAAATGTAGTTGCGATTATTCAGGATGACCGGGTCCGCCGGCAGTGCGAGCAGTTCTTGCAAGAGCTCGGCATGGACGATTTGCGTTTCGCGACTTTTAAAACCCATCAAGAGTTCACTAAACTTTACTGGCGGGACCGGCAAAAGCAGGCCAAAGAGGAAACCAAGCCTGCTGAAACTCCAGGCGAGAATCCCGCAGAGAAACCGGCCGAAAAACCTCCTGAGGACGACGGCGCCGATCTCAAACTGTTCAGCGAAATTCATCTGGTGATTTTCGCCTTAGACTCGGTCGGCGAAAAATCCGCGACCTGGATCGACAAACTCAAAGTCAATTTCAAGAAGTTCGGCTACTGGCCGCAGAAGCAGCAGCTGCGCATGGTTATACTCAAGTACGAAGACGATGGAATCAGCAAGCTAGACATTCTCCATCCGCTGCTCGACGACTTGATTTACTTGCCGCTGGATCGCCTGGTGTTTCTGCAAAAAACGCAGATCATTTTGGCGCTGCCCAAGCGTATCAAACCCAAGTTCCTGTTCAATCAGGAAGTGAAACGCGACATCGAGATTTCTAAAATTTCCAAGATGGACCGGCTCTCCGACGTGGGGCTGGCGATTCGCAATCCGATTCCACTGCGCAAAGGGTTGCCCGGGCATTTTTATATCATGCTGCCTACGGAAAAAGCGCGGCTCGAGATCCGTGCCAAGGTATTCAAGTCCGAACCACACCCGGACTATCCGGGCCAGTATCTCGTGTATTTCACCTACTTCGGATTGAATAAGGCCGATCTCAGCAAGCTACGCCAATTTCTGTCCAAAGCGCCGCGCTACCAGAGTTTGTATTCCGACGACCGCTCGCTCTTCCGCTTCAAACCCGATGACATATTCATGACCGCCGGTGATAACAAAAATTTCGGTATCGTGGTTATCGACATGGACGAACTTGCCGGCAACAATCTGGCTTCGCAGATGACGAAGGACATGGACCGGCTGAAAGTTTCGGCCGAGAGTTCGTACCAGGTGTTTTTGCAAAAATATTTGGAGGCTGGTTCGGGCACCGGTGAAAAATCGGTACCCAAGCCAACTGAGGCGGCTGATTTTTACCAAACCCCTCTCACCCTAACCGTGCAAGTGGATGGACTGCGCTGCCTGGCCGCGATACCGGGTCCGGGCGACGCGGACAGTTTTCTAGGACATCCAGCAAAGGAGATTTTCTCTTCCGCCGAAAAATGGATCAGCTTGCTTACCGACAAAGGCACCCGCTTGGTGGCGGAAGAGTCGGCGCAATTTGCCGTCAAGGGTCGTGAAATCGATAAGATTCTGTCGATGAATGATGCCTCTGGCATCCGGCGAGCAGTGAGGTTCACCTTCCGCCGTGGCGGAGCCGATCATTTGGTGAGTATTGAATTAAACTCAGCTTCGCTCGCCGACATTGTCGAAAAAAATTCTCAAGCCGAGCAAAACAAAGATCTTGATGCGCTGGTTTTGGAATCCAGCTTCATGCCCGACGAACCGGCAAGCTGGATCGAAGCCCTGCGCAGTCGCGCTGTCCAATCCGGGTTCACAAAAGAAACGGCGCCGGTGAAATTTTTTGTGGTTGCCGACAATGACTCACGGGCCGCTGGCTCCTTGCTCAACTGTCCCGACGTCCTCGGATTGTTCGTCAAACCCGTCGACACGCGCCAGCTTCAATTTTTGCTTTCCGAATACCTGCCCAACAAGCATACGGTCTATCAGTTCGACAATCTCGGTTGGGCGCAACCCGGACTCTCCGTGCACGTCTCGAAGAGCGTGCAACTCGAGGCTTTGAGCGAATTCGGAGCGACACTCAAAAGCCGGCAACCTTTGGCGCCGGGGACGATGATCTATTTGCGCAAGTCCATTTACGAAAACGCTCCGAATGCCTGCTTGGCGGCGCGGGTGTATGCCTGTGAGCAGCACCAGAGTGAAAAGGAATTCTTCCAGGTTTATGCGACGTACTTTGGCATCAATGACCAGTTTTTGAAGTTTGCGCGGACTTGGATTCGGGAGAATTATGCGCATCAAAAGGGTAAGGAAACTTAGAGCATAGGAACTGGCATGCGGCGGGGCAATCGGGAGCGGATTTTAGATGCCAGCGTCGAGTTGTTTAACTTTTCTGGCACCGTGGCCGTTACCACCAATCATATTGCCAAACATCTCAAAATTAGTCCGGGCAATTTGTACTTTCACTTCCGCGACAAAGAAGAGATCATTCGTGAACTCTTCCAGCGCCTCAACGCCGCGGTCTATGCGGCTTGGGACGCCAAAGCTGGGCTTGAGCCCGAACGGTTCTTGGCCAACTCATTGGAAGTGTTTTGGACCTATCGTTTTTTTCACCGTGAAATGTACCATCTGCGGCGTCAAGATCCTCTGCTCGCCAAGGCTTGGAAACGCCATATGCGTCTCTGCTACAAGCTCTTTAAGCTTTACTATCGCGAGTGGCTGCGCTCAGGTTTGGTGCGCGAAATTCGCGCGGCGGAGCAACTGCAGCGCTTGAGTGAATCGCTGCTGCTGACGTCGAGTGCTTCCTTGGGATTTTTTGAAAGTCTGGAGAAACCGGCTTCGCGCCGGGTTTTGCGATCGGCGCTCGATCACGTCAATCAGGTCTCACAGCCGTACTACGCCGGGCGGCTTAAGCCGCCATCTTAGCGCCGCAGTTCGGGCAGAACTTATGCTTCTCCACCATCGGCGTCTTGCACTCGCTGCAAGCGCAGCTGGCTGCTGCGACGGCCGCTTCCTTTTCGTTGAGATCGACTGAGCCGCGTTCATTCCATTTGTCGATTTCATGAATGATCGCCCAGTACTGGGCCATTTTGCCGAACTCGGTGCGATCGAACGCTATCGTCATACGCCCGTCATCAAAACTCTTGCGCTGAACGAAGAGGCCTTTTTTCTCGAGGATGTCGAGGTGCGTGGGCTTGAGATCAAACCCGTGCTTACTTTTGCACTCGGCCAGAACGGCGCTGTACTCCAGCGTTGAGGCGCCTTTGTGGTTGACCTCCGCACCGGCCGAAACCTCAAACATGGCCTTGGCCACTTTGAGCGCCAGCGGGTCGACGAAGATCGCCTCAGCCCGGCTGCCTTTAAACAAATGGTATTGATAGAATTCGGCGAAGTCTTCATACACCTGCAGATTAAATAGCTTGATGTATTGCAGATCCTCTTCGCCCTCTTCATTTTTGCCGTACTGCAATTCCGCCAGCTTCAGCTTGCTCAACAATTCAAAGATCGAACGCATACGCTGGTGTGATTCACCAAAAAAGCGCGTGGTGTAGAGTTTGAATGAAGCCCATGAAAGTAAAATATAAGGCTGGGCAGCGGGCGGCAATGGGGCGGCGACGCCCTCCACCGGCGGTTCATTCGGCACTACGGTCAAACCCGCAGGCTGTTCGTGTTTACCGATGTGGCGCGCGACTAGGTGCACGAGCGTAAACAGGCGATGCACGATTCCTTGGGGGCACGGCAATTTCTCGCCCTCCATCTTGCTCAACTTCAGCTGTTGTATGGTGTGGCGGATTTCTTCGACCAAACTTTTGACCAATAACTTGATGCCAGGCGGGCTTTTTTCGAACTGCTGCTTCATGATTTCGATCGGGACTTCGAGAACTTTGGTCTCTTGCAGGGCCTCAGCGCTGAAGGGGTATTTTGCGGTGGTGAACAGCCCACTCTCACCCAGCACCTGGGAGGCGCCCAGGGTGGTGATTTCCAAGCGTTTGCTACCCCGTTCAAGCATCAAACCGATCTTCCCAGATTGCACCAGGTAGACTTTATCGGGCAGGTCGCCCTCCTTGAACAGGAACTCACCGCGCTTTAGCTTCTTGGCATTGTCCATGCGTACACGCCTCCATTCATCGTATCGGTCTAGGAAGGGCCGCGTATGAGCATTTGACGCTTACGGACGGATGTTTTGATCGGAGAACCTTGGTGTTACGTTATGAAACAATGATGCTCGCGATAATTTGTATGATTTTGGGACTTCTCGCCGGTGGGTCACTCACAATGGTGGGCCTTGCGTGGGCCCGCCGCCGTGAACGCCGCTGGGCCGAAGAAGAAGCCGCCGGCATGATTGACGGCGCCAAAAAGGACTCTCAGGCGCTCGACGAAGAACTCAATATTCAATTTGAAGAGTTGAAAGACGATTCTTGGGAGCGTTTTGAGAAAGAAACGCGCAAGCTCGTGCAGAAGAACGAAGAGACGGCCGAGAACCTCGAGGAGACGGAAGAGAAATTCCGTGCCCAAGTCAGCGTGCGTGAACAGCTGCTCAATCGCAAATCCCAGTCCGTGACCGCGCGCCAACAAAAGGTGCAGCAATGGGAAGAACGCGTGAACCTTCTACGCCAACGCGCTGGCGAACTGAACGGCAAAATTCTAGAAGAAGCCAAACGCCGCTCACCCATCGAACCGGAGCAGCTCAAAGAGCAAATCCACGCGCGCATTGAGCAGGAAACGCGCACCGCCTCCACGCGCTTGGCCCAAGAGCTAGAGCTTGAAGCTCAGGTCAATGTAGAGCGCGATGCCAAGAAGATCCTCTACCAAACGCTCAACCGCTTTGCCCGCCCCTATTGTAGCGAGCGCGGCATCGGAAATATCAGCTTTGAAAACCCCGATCACAAAGCGCGCACTTTCGGGCCTGAGGGCAAATTCGTGCGCAAGATCGAGCAAATTTGCGGCGTCGATATCGTGTATAACGAAATTTATATGAGCGCGACCGTGATGGGCTTCGATCCCGTGCGCCGTGAGCTCGGCCGTTTGGTACTCGAAGCTTCGAGCAAGGATCGTAACATCAGCGAACAGTCGATTGAACGCGCCCATGACCGCTGTAAAAAAGAACTGTTTAAAAAAATCCTTACGGATGGCAATCGCGTGGCCAACGAGCTGCGCATTCCCAATTTGCATGAAAACGTGCGCTCGATGCTGGGCGCCTTACGCTACCGTTATTCATTCGCACAGAACCAGCACTTCCACGTTGCCGAAGTTGGCTGGCTCTGCGGTTTGCTGAGCCATGAGTTGGGTGTACCGGTGCAAGACGGCCGCCGCGCCGGACTGTTGCACGACATCGGCAAAGCCATGGATCATTCACGCGAAGGCGGCCACGCCGTCATTGGCGCCGAATTCATCGAACAGCATGGAGAAAAATCCGAAGTCGTGCACGCCGTACGCGCGCATCATTACGACACGCCTCCGAGCACCGATCTCGCCTTCTTGACCATCGCCGCCGACGCCATCTCAGGCGCCCGACCCGGCGCACGCCGTTCGACCATGGATTCATACACGCAGAAAATGGCGGACCTGGAAAAAATCGGTTCCGGCTTCGAAGGCGTTACGGCGACTTATATTCTCAGTGCCGGCCGCGAAGTGCGCGTGATGGTCGACGGCCATCGCGTCGACGACCAAAAGGCACTCGGCCTGAGCAAACAGATCGCGCAAAAAATCGAGGATGAATTGAGCTATCCGGGTTTGATCAAAGTGACGGTCGTGCGCGAGACGCAAGCGATCGACTACGCCCGATAGTGAATCGCGCCAGCGAATATTTCTAACTATTCAGATTTATTTTCGAGAATCTCGATCGTCTTGTGCACGATCGACTCCTTCGGGCTGAGTTGCGCCTTGGCCGCGAACTGGGCGCGAATGATGCTGTCGTAATCGAAGGTCAGTCCGCGCTCATTGAGTAGAATTTGCGTGTAGCGCGCAGCCCGGTCGACCAGCTTGCCGTTCGACGGATAAACCCAGGTCATCAAGTTGCCTTCGAATCGTCCAAGCCGGCCCATCACCAACGTCGAATGCATGTTGAGCAGCATTTTTGCCGTCAGGTGATCGAGCAACGGAATTCCCGGCAATGCGAAGACTTGCTCCAATCCGCGGAATTTGAACGTCAGTTCTTTGCCGCTGTTCAAAATTTGAAACGGATATTGATCGTGGCCCGCAAGCAACTTTTCGCGGAACTGGACGGCACCGGTGCCAAAATCAAAGGTCATCAAGTATTCACTCGAGGTCTTCGCATGCACTTCAAGCCATTCGAGAGGCCGGGGATCGCGTGCCAAAAGCTTGCGCCACGCCGCCAGCGAATCTGTGGCCGAAGGAATTGAGATGTAAGTCAGCGAGTGCTTTCCCGAGGGATGCTCGGGATTGTCGAACGGTGCCAGATTGAAAGTTGGCGCGCGTTCCGTGGTGTCCGTGAAAACCGTAATCGCCAAATCTTCGGCCTCATAACAAGTGTAGTCACCCTGCCGGTAAGTTTCGGCTTCGAACTCCGTAAACACACTCAGCGGCTCCACTGGTGATTGTTCGAGCAAAGCCAACCACTGCTCCAGTTCACGCTGGGCCGCCGCCCAATTGCCCGGGAAGTCGAGCGCTAAGCCTACGACTAGCATCAACACGGTGCTCGCTTGCATGCGCGTGCTGCCGGTCAGTGCCATCGGCCCGGTCTCGAGGCTGAGTGAATGAATTTTTGGATTCTGCAAGACCCTGCGTGAGCGCTCGACTTTGTCGAGGAGCACCTGGCGATTGTTGCAGTAAAGAAAGTACGGTTGAGTTTGCGACTCTGCCGCCGCCATCTCGACGGCGCCAATCACGTAAGGCGTCTCACCGCCTTCCGTTGTCCCGATCAGCAAGTCACGGTTTGTAAATCCAAGCTGTTTAAGATGCCGGGCACCGAACTGTGGGAAATCCTCAAATCCTTCGAGTGAGTGCACCAGCGCCACATCACCACCGGCCATCAACGAGCGCACTTGGTCTGAGTCCGGGTGCTTGCGGCGCCACAGGAACTCGATCGACAGTGAAAGACGCCCCGTTGCGCCACACCCCACTAAGTAAATACGCTGACCTTGGTCGAGTGTCTTGGCTACCGATTCGAACAAGCCTTTATACGAGGCGAAGTCGGCCAGTATTTTACGCAAAGCCTCGAGATCGATCTGACGCATGACCTTCAGCGCTTGGCGCAAATCGGTTTGTGCCAATTGCGAGAGCTCGCGCGTTTTGGGGTGCGGCGTTTCGGTCGGCAACACGCCCAATTGAAAGAGCTGCTTCTGACTGAGGAAATCTTCAGCATTGTTCATGGTTCTTTAAGGATAAGAAGGCGCAGCAAAGGTTGCAAGGAGCCGACCTTGTGCGCCACGCGATTTCGTATTAATTTGAAGGCCGAGGTGAATATGAAACGAGTCGCGATAGTCGGTGGAAAACGAATTCCGTTTGCCCGCTCCTTTACCAGCTACATGGGCGTCCGCAACCAGGACCTGATGGTGACGGCGGTGCGAGCGGTGGTCGACAGCTTCAAGCTCAAAGATCAAATATTGGGCGAGGTTGTGCTCGGCTCGGTGATCAAACACTCCTCGGATTGGAATTTTTCACGTGAAGTGACTCTGAATTCCGGGTTGTCTTGGCGTACGCCGGCCTACGACGTCTCCCAAGCCTGCGGGACTTCTTTGGAAGCGACGATCGCGGTCGCCAACAAAATCATGCTCGGTCAAATCGAGTGTGGCATCGCCGGCGGCGTGGACTCCAATTCGGATCTCCCGATCGTGTTCTCAAATCGATTTGCTCACGTCATGTTGCAAGCCAACAAAGAAAAGACTTTGATGGGTAAACTTAAACAGTTTGCCACGTTGCGCCCGGATGATTTACGCCCGCGCATGCCGGGAGTGGTTGAGCCCAGCACCGG
Source organism: Pseudobdellovibrionaceae bacterium (assembly GCA_043782715.1). Lineage (GTDB taxonomy): Bacteria > Bdellovibrionota > Bdellovibrionia > Bdellovibrionales > UBA1609 > JALHOQ01. The sequence continues at coordinate 11,174 of JAYWAE010000224.1, forward strand.
TTTGAGCATGGGCCAATCGTGCGAAAAAATGGCGAAGGAGTGGCAGATCTCACGTGCCGACCAAGATGAGCTAGCCTTGCGCAGTCACATGTCCGCGACCAAAGCGTGGCACAAGGGGTTTTACAGTGACCTGGTCGTAGCCTGCAATGGTCTCGACACCGACAACAACGTACGTGCGGAAACTTCGCTGGAAAAGCTCGGTCAGCTAAAACCCGCCTTTGACAAGGCCAACGGTACTTTGACCGCCGGCAATAGCTCGGCGCTGAGTGACGGCGCCGCCTGTGTCCTGTTGGCGTCAGAGGAATGGGCGAAGTCCAAAGGCTTACCGATCCTCGCCTATTTCACGCACTGTGAAACGGCGGCAGTCGAGTTCATGCAAGCCGACGGCTTGCTGATGGCACCTGCATACGCGGTTCCACGCATGTTGAGCCGCGCTGGCTTGAAACTGCAAGATTTCGACTTCTACGAAATTCACGAGGCCTTCGCAGCGCAGGTCCTGTGCACGCTCAAAGCCTGGAACAGCGATCAGTTCTGCCGCGATCGCTTGGGCCTGCCCGGCGCGCTCGGCGAGATCGACCGCTCGAAAATGAATGTCAAAGGCGGTTCCGTAGCACTCGGCCACCCGTTCGCCGCTACGGGTGCGCGCATTGTATCCAGCTTGGCGAAAATATTGAACGAGGCCGGCAAAGGCCGAGGGCTGATTTCAATTTGCACCGGCGGCGGTATGGGCGTGACCGCGATTCTGGAGAAGTAATATGAGTTATTCGGCATTCCCGGCCATTGAACCCTTTGCGACTGGAAGGCTGAAGGTTTCCGGCCAGCACGAAATATTTTATGAACAAGTCGGCAATCCCAAAGGGGTACCCGTACTGTTCATTCACGGCGGCCCGGGCGGAGGAATTTCGCCGGATCACCGGCGCTACTACGATCCTAAACATTACCGCGTCATTCTGTTTGACCAGCGCGGTGCTGGCCAAAGCACGCCGCATGCCTCGCTCGAGGAAAACACGACTTGGGATCTGATCCAGGACATTGAAAAATTGCGGCAAAAATTAGACATCGCCCGCTGGATTCTATTCGGCGGCAGCTGGGGCAGCACGCTTTCTTTATTGTACGCGGAAACCCATCCGGAGCGCGTAATGGCGCTCGTTCTACGCGGAATTTTTCTCTGTCGCAAAAAAGAAATCTCATGGTTCTACCAAGACGGTGCCAGCCATATTTTCCCGGAGCCGTGGGAAGAGTATTTGAAACCGATTCCGACAGAAGAGCGCGGCGATCTGGTCGCCGCATATTACAAGCGCCTAACCAGTCCCGTGCGCGAAGTACGGTTGGCCGCCGCCCGCGCCTGGAGCGTATGGGAAGGCTCTACGTCGTGTCTGCACTTCAACAAGGATCTAATCGCCGAAACCGGCGAAGACGAATTCGCCGAAGCCTTTGCTCGCATCGAATGCCATTACTTCACGCATGGAATTTGGCTGAGAAACGACAACCAAATTTTAGAAGACGTACATAAAATCCGCCACGTCCCCTGCGAGATCATCCACGGCCGCTACGACGTAGTCTGCCCGGTCGAAAACGCGTGGGAGTTACATAAAGCATGGCCCGAGAGCAGTTTGCACATCATCCAAGACGCCGGCCACTCAGCAAAAGAACCGGGAATCCTACGCAAGCTCGTCGAAGCAACGGAAAAGTTTAAAACGCTGGTGCAGTAGTATTTGTTAGTTAACCCAAGACCGCGAAGCCACGAAAGCAGCGCAGTAAAGCGCCGTCAGCACAAGCGTGAGCCCATCGTGCCGAAACTAGTCGGCGCAAGGGTGAATGTCCTACTTAGGCGTAAACGCAAGGTTCAGTTGGCACATTCCGCCGTAGATTAACAAGATTAGCCAGTGGCCCGACTCCGCCAGCGATTATGAGCGCCGCAAAGAAGTTGCAGGTTCTCAAGCTCGCTTGATCCGCCTTGAGAGAACTCGATAATATGATCGACCTGCAGTCCGTGCCGGCACGAACATCTCCGGCCCGTAGTCGGATCTACATATTCGCACTGATCTGCAGCCCTAAACCAAACCTCTCG
>JAYWAE010000225.1:0-4970 GCA_043782715.1 Pseudobdellovibrionaceae bacterium
CGCTACGAGGTACCATGCAATCAAGCCCGCCTCATTGAACTCTTCGATCACCAGCTTATACAGGTCGCGAATCTCGCCCTGTCCATAGTTGGCCGTGTAATGAGGCCCGAACTTAAAGGTGAGCAAATGCGAAATAACGAAAAATAAAATCAGCAGTCCTTGGCCCCAGAGGGTGCGTTGAATCAGACTCGTTCGCTTCGCGCCGTTTGAGCGTACGGCATAGCGCGAGTCACGCGCGCGCCAGTTCGACCAGCTTAAGCGCAACGCCAGAAACAAGTGGCCTAAGAACATCAGAAGCAGGCCGGCTTCAGCCGCAAAAATCAAATGGTTGGAAGTCAATGCATGTGAATATTCATTGTAGGCCTGTGGCCCGAGGAGGATGAGCATGTTGCCAAGCATGTGCGTGAACAGAAATCCGCACAAACCCAAACCGGTGATACCGATAACCTGCTTACGCCCAATGGTCGAACCGATCCAGCCGCATGTCGCGCAATTCTGACTTCCGTTTTGCATGCCTTCTGCCCGCTCTCTAGTCGTAATCAATTGACTTTCAGATATATACCCCGCAATTAATCAAGTCTACTTAGTCCTAAGTAACGCGGAGAGCAGTGCATGAAGATCTTTGTCTGTCTCAAGCAAGTACCCGACACCGAATCGCGCCTTCAGTTGAAAGCCGACAAATCGGGAATCGAAGAAAGCGGCATCAAGTGGATCATGAATCCGTATGACGAATACGCCGTAGAGGAAGCGCTGAAGCTTAAGGAAGCTAAAAGTGCCGGAAGCGTAACGGTCTTAAGCGTTGGGCCCAAAGCGCGTGTAAGCGAAGCCTTGCGTACCGCCATGGCCATGGGCGCAGACGACGCCATCGTGATCGACAGTCCCGAGCCGCTCGATGCCTTTTGGACCGCGAAGGCTTTGGCCACTGCGATTCAAAAGGAAGGCGCCTTTGACATTGTCTTCGGCGGCAAGCTCGCGATTGACGACAACGCGGCCAGCGTTCCACAGATGCTTGCCGAGTTTCTCGGCGTGCCGCATGTTACGGTGGTCTCGAAATTCGCTAGTGCCGGCACCGTTACCGCCGAGCGCGAGACCGAAGGCGGCGCACGGGAAATTTTCGAAATTCAAGGCCCGTGCGTAATCGCGGCCAACAAAGGGTTGAACACGCCCCGCTATGCGAGCCTCCCAGGCATCATGAAGGCCAAGAAGAAACCGCTCAAAGAGCTCTCTCTCGCAGATGTGAACGTGCAACCCGCGCAAATGAAGACACGCTTGAAGGATTTCCAGCTGCCTCCCAGTAAACCGGCGGTGAAAATGATCAGCGGCGATCCCGCCGCCCAGGCCAAAGAACTGGTTCGTCTGCTCATGGACGAAGCCAAGGTATTGTGAGGTAGTTATGGCAAAAGTATTTGTTTTCCTCGAAGGCAACGGTACGGAATTGAAAAAAGGCAGCCTCGAACTGCTGAACGCCGCCAAGAATTCAGGCCGAGAAGTCGTGGCCGGACTGGTCGGGCCCGGAACCAAGGCTCTCGCCGCGAAGGCCGGCCCGGCTGGCGCAAAAACCGTTTTTGTTTGTGACGCCAGTGAACTCGGGGCCTACAACCCGGAAACTTTTGGCGCGGTACTGCAGACGATGATCAAAGAGTCAGGCGCGGATTGCGTTCTCGCCTCTTCGACCACTCTGGCGCGCGATCTTTTCCCGCGCGTGGCTGCGTGCATGGATTCGGGCTTAGCCAGCGACTGCACGATTCTCGAAATCGATGCCTCGAATCTCAAGGCCCGCCGGCCGCTCTACGCCGGCAAATGCACCGCTGAAGTTGAATTCGTAAATAGCCCGGTCAAATTCGTGCTCATGCGCCCGAATCAATTGCCCGTCGGCGCCGCCGATGCCGGCAGCAGCGCGCAGATCAAAGAATTTCCCGCGCCCGCGGCAAGCGGCAAAATCAAATGCAAAGAAGTCGTTAAAGGCACTTCGAGCAAGGCTGATTTGTCGGAAGCCAATATTATCGTCTCCGGCGGCCGCGGCATGCAAAATGGCGAAAACTTCAAGCTACTCGATAGCCTTGCCGCGACCATGGGCGCTACTGTCGGCGCATCCCGCGCCGTCGCCGACGCCGGCTGGGTGCCGCACAGTATGCAAGTTGGCCAAACCGGTAAAACCGTGGCTCCAAGCTTGTACATCGCCATCGGAATTTCCGGCGCCATTCAACATTTGGCGGGCATGAGCGGCAGCAAAGTGATCGTCGCAGTAAACAAAGACGGCGACGCACCGATTTTTCAAAAAGCCACTTACGGAATCGTCGGCGACCTTTTTGAACTCGTGCCTAAGCTGACCGAGGAATTCAATAAAGCCTTGCACCGGTAACCGATGTTCCGGCGTTATTTTCTACCGTGGATCGCCTGGTATTTTTATCGCGCTTGGACTTGGACCTGGCGGTTACAGTGTCATGAGTCTGACGGGCTCAAAGCGGCACGGGCGCGTGGCGAGAGTTTGATCTTTTCTCACTGGCACGGCGATGAACTCTGCATTCTCACTTTAGTCACTCCCTACAATATCGCCACCATGACTTCGACCAGCAAAGACGGTCAACTGATCGATTTCATCATCCGCCGCCTAAGCGGTGCAACCAGCCGTGGCTCTTCGACCCGCGGTGGAGTTGGCGCGCTCAAAGGTCTCGTGCGCCTGATGCGTGAAGGCTACTGCGCTTCGATGGCGGTCGATGGCCCAAAGGGTCCACTGCATCAGGTGAAGGCGGGAGTTTTCGAACTCTCGCGCTTGGCCGGCGCACGCATTGTTCCCATGGGCGCGGCGAGTTCGAAGGCCATCGTTTTTAAAAAATCTTGGAACAAAGCCAAGCTTCCCAAGCCTTTTGCGCGCGTTCACGTTCATTTTTCCGAGCCGTGGCCCGTTATCAGCCGCAGTGACGACGCCAAAGACATCAAACTCTCCCAGCGCCTCGCCGCCGACATAGCTCAGGCTTGCCAGTCCGCCAGCGAAAACTTACGATAAACGGGTATTCAATTCGGGAGGCGGAAATGCGGCTTTTGACGCTTATATGGGTTCTTGTTACGGGGGTAAGCGCCGCGGCGCAGGTTCTCGCAACCGCGGGCTCGAGCCGGATCACGTCCGAAGACTTCAACCGTAAGCTCGAAGAGATCCGCAAGCAGACCATGAGCCCTCCGACACCTGAGCAATTCCTCGAAGACCTGATCCGTTTCGAAATTGGCGTGCAGGAAGCGGAGAAATTGAAATTGCAAAACGATCCGGTGGTGCGCGAACGTTTCCGCCAAGTTCTTTACAACGCGCTTTTGGAAAAACAGCTGGGCAAACGCATCGAAGAAATCAAAATCAGCGAAAATGAGATGCATGAATTCTACAAAAAAAATCCGGAAGTGCGCCTGGCGCATATTCTGATCGAGGTCAAAACTGGCGCCAAACCGGAAGAGCGCGAAATCGTGCGCAAACGGGCGCTGGAAATTCTCGACGAAATCAAAAAGTCCAAACGGCCTTTTGAAGAGCTGGTGCGCCTTTACACGGACGACATGCAGACCAAAGACACCGGCGGCGACATCGGGTTCCAATCACGGGTGACTCTGGTGCCGATCCTCTACGACACCGCTATGCAAATGAAGGCCGGTGAAGTGCGCGGACTCATCGAAACGCCGTTCGGCTTCCACGTGATCAAGCTGGTTGAAAAACGCGGCTACGATATGGCCGACAAGCGTCAGGTTCGCGCCGCTCTGTTCGATGACCGGCGCGCCCGCATATTCAACGACTACTTCGAAAAATTAAAAAAGCAATACAAGATTGAAGTCACCCCCGGCGCACTCAAGCCCGGACGGCGCTGATGCGGAAGCTGCTGCCGCTCCTCCTCATTCTAGGCGCTTGCACCGGGAACCGCTCCTCGCTGAGTCAGAAGAAGGTGCTCGACGTCAACGGTAAGCAAATGACCGCGCAACAGTTCGCGCAAGAGTTGGCATTCCGTCTAAAAGACCAAGACGCGCTGTCGGCTAAAGATCCTAAGCAAGTGGACGCCGTTAAAAAGAAAATCAGCGAAGATTTTTTGGTGCAAGCACTCAGCGAAGAATGGGCGAAGGAACAAGGACTGCTCGTGAAGGCCGAAGAGCTCGATGGGCAAATTCATCAGATTCAAAAAAGCTACCCCGATGATTTGTCCTTTCAACAAGCTTTGGCCGAAGAAGGCATCACCTTTAAGGCCTGGCGGGATCGCTTGCAGAATTCTTTGCTGCAAAAGTTGGTGGCGAAAAAACTGGTTGAGAGCGCCACTGCGCCTACGGATGCCGAGGCCCAGGCCTATTTTAACGACCATAAGCCCCAGTTCTCGGTGCGCGAAGAAGCACAAATTCGCCAGATTCTGGTGGCTACCGAAAGTGATGCCAAAACAATCGAAGCCGAGCTGAAAAAAGGTAAACATATGGCCGAGCTGGCTAAGAAGTATTCGATCTCCCCGGAAGGCCCTCAGGGCGGCATGGTCGGCTGGATCGAGAAGGGCCTTTCCGACGTATTTGAGCCCGCTTTTCACATGAAGGTCGGCCAGCGCAGTCCGGTGGTTAAAAGCAGCTTTGGATACCATATTTTCGAGCTGATCGGCCGCAAGCCCTCACGTAATAAATCCTACACGGAGTCCAAGGATGACGTGCGGCGCATTATCATGGAAAAAAATGAACAATCGCTCTATCTTGCGTGGTTGGAAGAGCAGACCCGTAAAGCACGGGTTTACAAAGATCAGGCGTTTATCGACGCCCTTAAGGTGGAGACGAAAAACTGATGACGCTTAAAACTACGACCCTAGTTCTATCCTTAGCTGTCAGTGCCTTTGCTCACGCCAAGCCCGTGGATAAAATTGTCGCCATCGTCAACGACGCGGCCATCACCACGACAGATGTAGAGAAGTTTCGCAAAAAGGTGTCCACCGGCGGGTTGGTTGACGACGCACTCTTGAAGCTCACGG
>JAYWAE010000226.1:0-1862 GCA_043782715.1 Pseudobdellovibrionaceae bacterium
AACTTTGAATACGCTCTTCACCTACTCGAACCGCTTCCGTATTGAGGGCTCGATCCTTCGGACGTCTCATGCATTGGTGCAAAAATGCGAACCAAACGAGCGCATGGGTTTTCGAAACAGCAAGCCATTGAAAACACGCAGACACGTATTGTTTGAGCATTTTGTCATGACGAGTTTCCTTCGCGACGGCATCGACAGCCATCTTCTGAAAGAGCAAACGCACATATTTAATCGAAAGCTCGCGCAGCTCATCGAGATTCTTGAAATAGCGATTCACCATCGGCCGCGAAATTCCTGCCTCGCGCGCCACCATCTCAAGCGTCAGTGCTTCAAAACCCTTCTTCGCCAAGCACTTCAAAGCTGCTTCGAGAATCTGAAAGGCCTTGCGATTGCCACGCGGACTTTCGATGCGCTGATAAATTTCAGCGAAGATTAGATAGTTGAGATCGTCTTTTAAGAACTTCTGTCTAACCATATTAATCACCTATTTTCAATATGTTATAATAATTTACTTCCGCCCCATAGAGAATTTTTTGCGAACCGCATCATAAGCCTATAAATTGGTCGAGAACTCAAAACTAGTGAACAGCGTTTCACTCACAAGGAGAAAATTATGATCAAGACGATTGCTACTGTTCTTATAACCGCGACACTCTCACAAATTGCACTCGCCGAAACCGGCAATGCCTATTTCGAAACGAAAAATCTGCCAGTTGTCTCCATTTCTGGGGAAGCCGCCACAGCAATGTACAACAAGCTCGAAGTAGCAGAAAAAAACGCAGGCCCCCGGGGCATGATGAAGGAAGGTCACGACTTCACTTGTTTTCGCAATGGTGATGAAGATGTCTGCCAATTCAACTTGGAACTCAATCACTCGGGCAACATCACGGGCCGCGTAGTTTCCAATGAGCCTTCCAATCAGCAAATTGAAATGGGTCCGCAAACGTCGGCCATTTTGATCAACTATTTGAAGCACAGTGGCACCGGTTTTTACGGAGGTCTCGGACAAGGTTGGAATGTCTACGCTGCGACTATTCGTTGCTATGATCCCGTAGGTACGGGCAATGCGAGCGACAAGAAATCTTGCACGGCCGATCCGCTGTAATTCTTTGACCATCTACTTTCCGGAACACGTCGTGCTCCGGAAAGTGTTTTCTTTAATCGATTGTGCAGGACCTCGCGCCACGCGCGCTCAGTAAGAGAGAAGATCCTGCGGCTCAAACAGCGTAACCGGCACCCGCATCCATCACCAACACGTCTGACTCTAGTTTCAAATTTAATGTACTGGATTTGGCCGGGGCCTGGTAGAATGGGCTTCAAAACACTCAGGTCCAATGGAACCGCCTGATTTTATCGCGGGCAGTTTTGGGCGTAACGAATTTTGGTGGGAATCCGCTTAGCAGGCCGATTGGAACGTCTGAATAAATCTGCGCGCTCAAACGACCAGCCGATTTTTTTCGAGTTTGGTACTGTGGTTGCGAGTGTTTTTTCCGGGGTCGCTTCATAAATCACAGTGGTTGACCACTTCACCAATGAAGTTTTCGAAAGTTCGGGCATCGAAAAACCGTAAAAACAAATGTAGTTGAGATGGGTTGCACCCGGTCCTACAAAAGTCTCTGTACTAAAAAGAAATGGTTGCCACGAAGCCCCGCTACGGCCCCATCGTGCCATCTGGCGCGCCGAGGGGCGGATTTTGAGGTCGATTTTGTTCAGGTTTGCCCGTTGAGGCGCCCATAAGGTCGGAAACGCTGGCGGGTTTGGTACACTTGCATCCCGTATAAAGAAAGAAGAAATCACTGAAGCGGGCAATTTCGACCGCCGCCGGTATCGTTGGGTGAGAGTTAGCGACCGCGAGATTTTCG
>JAYWAE010000227.1:0-1858 GCA_043782715.1 Pseudobdellovibrionaceae bacterium
GCCAAGGCGCAGGCTATGCGCAACGACACCTCCAAGAAGGTGCAGTCGCAAGTCGCTCAATACGAACATGACATCATGGCCGCCAACAAAGGCCGCATCTCCGCTGAGGCCGAAAAGATTCGCCTCGAGTCGGAAGTCGCCAAGATCCAAGACTACGCCGTGCGCATCAAAGACTCGCGCGATCAATCGGTGGATCAAAAAGCCGTGGCCGATGGCCTGGTGCTCAAGTCGTCACTGGCTCTCGAGTCGGCGCGCACCGCCCTTTCGACCTCGGTCGAAAAGTCGGATCAAGATGCTTACAAAAACGAAAAAGCCATGCATCGCGCACGCGGCTTGGCTGCGGCCGACGAAGCTTCGCAGCTGATCGACGGCGGCAAAGTTTGGATCACGAAAGAGAATTGCAAAGCTTACGAAGCCGCCAACACGCGCAAGCCTGTCGGCTTTTTTGATTCTGGCAAACGCTTACTCGGTAAAGATCACGGCAGCAAATGGGTTGAAGTAATGAACGGTTCTGGCACCAGCGTCTACATGGAGAGCCGGTGCGGAAAGTACGAAAACTAGGAACACTAGATGACGACTTTAATGCCGATCGCAAAACTAAATAGCCGCCTGGGGATAGCGCTCACGCTCAGCCTCTGCGCCGTGCTGTTCTCCGCCTGTACCAAGGGCGGCGGCGTCACCGGGTCCGAGGCCTCGTCGGTCACGGGCTCGCTGACTTTGCAGAAGACCTATCCGACTCCGGATGGAGAAACCTGGACGCCAATTACGGCGGCCAACCGCTTTTATTTACATGACCTCAGCGTCACAGTCACCGGCACTTGCACTCGCGGTATCGACAAGATCCGCGTACATGAAGGTTCACTCGCCGAATACAGCCAAGTGGCCATTTGCCAAGATGATGGATCTTGGACCTGGAACCGCACGTTTTTGACGGCTGAAGAAGGCGACAAAACGCTGACCTTCACCGCCTACGACATCGCCGGCGCGGTCGTTTTGGGCTCCGCCGTTACGGAAGACGTTCGCGTCGATGCGACGGCTCCCGATGTTAGCACTTTGGTCGTAACAGACCCGGGTGGTACGCCTTTCCATAATTCGGGCGTTGTGAACACGTACACGATTCAAGGCACTTGCTCCGCCGACACTGTTCGCATCCGTGATCCCGACGGCAATTATATTGTACCTGTTGCCAACTCTTGGAGCTACGTCGCCCATCTCGTCGAAGGCGCGACACTCTCATTCACTTTCTACGCCTACGACCTTGCGGGCAACCAGTCGGCAGGCCGCCTGCAAGTGATCGAATGGGCACCGGTCGCCGGACTCTTAGCTGGCGGCGCGATTCCTGGCGGCACCGCAGTCGATGCCAGCGGTATGAAATTAGAAGGTTCGGTCAACGTGACTTCCGGCAAGATTCAAGATTCTGGATTCATTTTCAATCTGTTTGCAGGCTTTAACTTTATAGTCAATAAAGCGAGAGGACTCTAGTATGAAGACGCTCAACCTGATCACCACCTTGCTCATCAGCATGACCATGCTGCTGGTTGGTTCCGCGAACGCGGCCACACCCAGTATCAATAAGGTCACCGTGCAGGGGTACATCAAGCTCGCGACCGGGAGCCCGGTCACAGAGACTTTCGCCAACATGGCGTTTGGTGTCTTCAAAGGCGGGACGGCCATCTGGGGAACCAGCGCCATAACCAACCTCAACTCGGGGTTGTTTACCAAAACCCTGACCAGCACGGGCACAAACTTGAGCGGTTGCGGAGGATGTACCGGTTTCACCACCGACTACTCAGCAGTCACGCTCAACACGGCTCTACTGATGGCCGGCGCAACCGGCGATCTGATGGTCCGGGTCTAC
>JAYWAE010000228.1:0-4924 GCA_043782715.1 Pseudobdellovibrionaceae bacterium
CCGCGGCCGTGCAGTTCGAAAAAACCGCCGCGCCGTCGAGCTTACACTGAAACGAAACTGCACCATGATCGTCGCTGCCTGCGAGTTGAAACGACGCAGCCGTTTCCGCGGTCAAGGCTTGCGGATTCGACGTGATCTGAATGGTGGGGAGCGTGCTGTCGATGTACCAAACATAAGGTGCAGATTGCTGTTTGTTGCCGGCTTGATCGGTCACGGTCACCATGAAGCTATGTTGCGCGTCGCCGGTTAACCCCGCGTAAGACTGCACCATCGAGGCGCAAGCGGTCTCGGCTCCGCCGTCAAGACGGCAAGTAACGGTGTTCACGCCGCTGGACCCGTCGGCGGCGGTGTAGGTGAAGTTGGCCGAAGTCGAATTGGTCAATGAGGCTGGGCCCTTGGTGATCGTCACCGAAGGAGCCGTCAAATCAATCGACCATGAGTAAGTCACTTCCGACGAGACCACGCCGGCGCGGCTGGTGCCGTGTACTCCGAATATGTGATGGCCTTCCGTCAAACCTGCAAGAGCGTCGGGGCTAGTGCATGCGGCGAAGGCGCCGCCGTCGATGCGGCATTCAAACCGCGTCAACGCCGTGCCGCCGCTCTCTTGGCCTGTAAAAGCAAAGATGGCGGCAGCCGAGTTGGTGATAGTGGCGGGAGTTTGAGTGAAGCGCACCGAAGGCGCCGTGGAATCAACAGTCCAAGTGTAAGTCACGTCCGCCGAAGAGTTTCCCGCGGCGTCGACCGAATGGCCGGTGAAGGTGTGCGGGCCTTGAGTGAGGTTGTCAAATACCTGACCGCTCACGCAGGGCATGAAACCCGCTTGCTGATCGATCTTGCAGTCAAAGTGGTTCACGCCCGTGAGATTGTCTGAGCCGGTGAATTCGAATTTTCCTGAAGTGCTCGCGGTGATTGCGGGCGGGGTCGAGTTGAGTGCGAACGTAGGAGCGGTTGTGTCGACGGTAAACGAAATCACAGTGGGGCGGGAGACGTTGCCCGCTAAATCGGCGGCCAAGAGTTGCACCACGTAACCGCCATCGGGCAGGTGCCCGTCATAAAGGCCTGCGCACGGAGCGGCGGATTGCTGGCCGGGAATGATGCAGAACAGTTCCGCCACGCCGGCGCCGGAATCTTCACCGTGAAAGGCGATGGCTTGGCTGACGTTATTGGTAATGGCCGGGACGGAGTGATCGATTTTCACGACCGGGGGAATATTGTCGTGCAGAATCGAGGATTTGTAGCAGGGCGACTTAAACATTTCGGCGTCTATGAACATCACCGAGACATCCACGCGCGTATTGAGTTGGGCCGCGCTCAACGCCAGCGAGCGCGTGCCGGAGTAGCTCTCCCAAGTGCCGCCTTCGCAGTGGTCGTTAAACGAAATCTTCATCTGCTGCATGCCTTTGCCATCAAATGCGAGAGCAATCAAAGGATCCGAGGTCGCCGTAACGCCTTGGTCGATGGCGATCATCGGCACCGCCGCAATTGAGCCGGAGCTGTCCGCGCCTGGCGCCGGCGCCGGGGAAGGCGTGGGCGTCGGACCCGGAGTGGTTAAGCCGGAGTTGCCGCCCGTGCCGGTGGTCTTGGAAGCCGCGTCGCTTGCGCCGCCGCCAGATGAGCATCCCGTAGTGAATAAAATCGCGGAGAAAATCAATGAAGCGCATGCTTGTGTTTTCATATGCTGATTATTTCACAGGCGCTTTTGCCGCACGAGAGATTCTCACAAGTGTCGGTTTTGGCTGAGACTTTGACGAAATTCAAAATCTACATGTCAAAATGTTTGCCGGCATTTTAAACTTTGCGCAGGCATCGCATTAAATCGAGACGCAGCTCCCTCTGCCATAACGGATTTCAGCTAGCGGACCGTTAGGGTCAATAATGCCGTTTCCTAAATCGAATTAGGTGTTCAGTTGCTGAATTTGATTGCGCGACTTCGCGATGAAGTCGTCATAGCTGATGCGGTCATCGTCTTTGATGCCACCATCGAGTTCAATAATGCGATTGGCGACGGTTTGAATGAATTCATGATCATGCGACGTGAAAATCACGGTACCGGGAAAGCGCTGGATACCTTCGTTGACCGCGGAGATACTTTCCAAATCCAAGTGATTGGTGGGGCCATCGAGCAAAAGCACATTCGCGCCGGAGAGCATGATCTTAGCAAGCATGCAGCGCACTTTTTCACCGCCCGAGAGCACGCCCGGCTTTTTTAGCGCTTCGTCGCGCGAAAAAAGCATGCGGCCTAAAAAGCCGCGCAGGAACGCTTCGTCTTTGTCTTCGGAGTACTGCCGTAGCCAATCCACGAGCGTTGGTGCTTGGCTGCCGGCAAAGTATTTGCTGTTGTCGGCCGGGAAATATCCGACCGTGGTGGTAATGCCCCAAGTGACCGAGCCCTGATCGGGCGCGTTTTCGCCGGCGAGAATTTCCAGCAGCGCGGTTTTGGCAGAATCATTGCGTCCTAGTAAAACGATTTTGTCGCCCTTTTGTACGCTGAAGCCGATGTTTTTGAGGATCACTTCGCCATTCTGACTTTTGCTCAAGCCTGCGACCGTGACAATGTCTTTGCCGGCTTCGCGCTTGGAATCAAAGCCAACGAATGGCTGGCGCCTGGTCGAAACGGGAAGTTCGCTCAGATCCAATTTCTCCAGCTGTTTTTGCCGTGACGACGCCTGTCGCGATTTCGAAGCGTTGGCACTGAAGCGGCGGATGAACTCCTTGAGGTCTTCGGCTTTGTCGGCATTCTTGCGGTTCTGGTCCGAGCGCAGGCGCATATTCAACTCGCTGGCTTGGCGCCAGAAGTCATAGTTGCCTGTGTATACGGTGATTTTGCCGAAGTCGATATCGGCCATGTGCGTGCATACCTTATTCAAGAAATGCCGGTCATGGGAAACGACGATGACGGTGTTGTTGAAGTTGAAGAGAAACTCTTCGAGCCACTGAATCGCATAGATGTCTAGGTGGTTGGTAGGTTCGTCGAGTAGCAGAACATCGGGCTGACCGAAAAGCGCTTGCGCCAAAAGAACTTTTATCTTTTCGCCGGGCTCTAGTTCGCGCATGAGCTTGTCATGCAACGCGGTCGCAATGCCAAGTCCAGCGAGCATCGCGCCGGCTTCGGATTCCGCATCCCAACCGCCGAGTTCGCCGTACTCTCCTTCGAGCTGGGAAGCGCGCTCGCCATCCGCCTCGCTGAAATCCGCTTTAGCGTAGAGCGCTTCTTTTTCAGACAAGACGGCGAACAGGCGCGAGTTGCCCATGATCACGGTCTTAAGCACGGGCACGTCATCATAGGCGTACTGATCTTGTTTAAGAACGCTCAGTCGCTTGTCGGCTGGCAAGATCACCTCGCCCGAGTTGGCTTCGACTTCGCCTGAGAGAATGCGCAGGAACGTCGTTTTGCCCGCGCCGTTGGCGCCGATCAGGCCATAGCAGTTGCCCGGGGTGAACTTGACGTTGACCTCTTCAAACAATTTTTTGCCGCCGAAACTAATGGAAATATTGGATGTGCTGATCATGGGTAGGAGTGATGTACGGTAAAAAGCGCGGGTTTTCAACCCAGATGGGCGTACCCTGAAGTTTTAGGGCAGTTTAAAGCGCTCGCGCACTCTGGCCAAGTCGGCAGGCCGGGCTTTGACCCGCAGTTTGACGCCGGATCCATCGTAAGTTTCATTGAGAACGCGCATCACACGCCGGATTTCGCCAATGGCGCCTTGTACGGTGTAGGGGACGGTCAGATCCGCCTCGCTCATGCCGTCTTCAAAATGGTTCAGTAAAACTTCGCGCAAACTAGCTAAATCGTTTTTGTCGCGCGTGGAAATTAGAATCGCCTCGGGGAATTCTTGCCGCAGGGCCTGCGCTTCGGCCTCGCTCAAGCGATCGCGTTTGTTGAGCAGAATCCGGCTGGGCAGCTCCAGCGCGCCGATCTCGCCCAATACCTGGCGCGTAACTTCGAGTTGCTGGCGAAAAGTCGCGTCTGAGGCGTCGACCACGAAGAGTAGCAATCCGGCATTGAGCGCCTCTTCGAGCGTCGAGCGGAAGGACGCCACCAAATCATGCGGCAGTTTTTTAATAAAACCGACCGTATCGGAAAGCAGGACGCGCGGAATGCTCAGTGGATACAGCGGACGCACGGTCGTATCGAGTGTCGCGAAGAGCTTGTCGGCGACCAGCACTTCGCTCCCGGTCATTGCTCGCATCAGCGAAGATTTTCCAGCGTTGGTGTAGCCGACGAGCGCGACGGAATTTTCCCCGCTACGGCGGTTGCGGCGAAGCGCCCCCTCGTCTTGGACGGACGCCAATTCGCCTTTGAGCTCTTTGATCCGGTCGCGGATATGCCGGCGGTCTAACTCTTGCGAACTTTCACCGGAGCCCTTGCCGCCGACTCCGCCGCCTTGGCGCTCACTTGCTCCGCCGGTTTCGCGGATGCGCGGAGCTAGGTAATTCAGCCGCGCGATCTCAACCTGCAATTTGGCGGCGCGCGTACGCGCATGGCGCGAGAAAATTTCAATGATAACGCCCGTGCGGTCCAGGACCTCGACGCCGGTGGCGGACTCGAGGTTGCGTAACTGAGAGGGCGTGAGGTCGCAGTCGACGATGACGATGCCCGCGCTAACTCCCTCAGGTGGGCAGGTCAATTCGGAATCTTCGGCATCCTCGGGCGCAGCCTCGTCTTGTTCATCGGAGACTTCTTCAATTTCATCTTCCACATCTGCAGCGTCGTCGTCTTCGTGTCCAAAGCGTTCTGCGGCCTTGGACTTTTTGCGGGTCACCATGGAGGCCACTTGGCCCGTGCCGCCAGTCCATTTTGCGATCTCCCGCAGCTTGCCTTGTCCCACCAGCAGTGCGCTCGACGTTGAGCTGCGTTTTTGCGTGAGCGAACCCACGACTTCATAACCTAGCGTGTGCACCAACCGTTGCAATTCCGCCAGTG